>NZ_JASCQJ010000013.1:0-80171 GCF_033043255.1 Clostridium lamae
ATTATACTACTAATCCCTGTATTTTTTTCTCCAATAATAATTTCATATGCTAGTATAATAAACGATATATATCTTATTAATAATAGCTCCGTACTCTTTCTCATAATTCTCTCCAATTCCTATATTATAGTTTAATAATACACCAATTTTTTCCTTTTGAATAATTATATTTTATAAAAAAATACTGCAGTAATTTTAAATTTACTACAGTATTTCTATTACTATTCTTTTCTTTTATAAACTAAGTAAATACCTGTACATACTAAAAATAAAGCTATTAATACTTTTATATCGAAGATATTTTCCTTAAGTACTATTGATGACAGTATCGTTCCAAAGACAGGTATTAAGAAATTAAAAACAGATATTATTCCTACTTTATTGTATTTTAAAAGCTGTGACCATAATGCAAAAGCTATTGCAGATAATAATGCCATATATATTAATAAGGAAGTTGATTTTATAGTAAAACCTGTAAGCTTGCCTCCTAAAATATATCCTATTATAGTTAAAATTAATCCACCTATGGCTAGTTGATAACCAGTTACAGTATAGGCATCTTTATTTTGGCTGATTTTCTTACTATATAATGATGAAACTGAAAGCATAAAGGCTGCTATCATTATAAACCCTTCTCCTTTAAATGAGAATCCACCTGATAAAGCTGAAGTTCCGCCTCCAAGATTTACAAGTATAACTCCTAAAAATCCAATTATACAACCTAAAATCTTATTAAAATTTAATTTATCATTTTTATATATAATATGAGCTAATATAATGCTAAAAAATGTACTTGTTCCATTAACAATTGAACCTTTTACACCAGTAGTATATGTCATTCCTAAATAAAAGAATATGTATTGAATAGTAGTTTGTCCAACTCCTAATATTGTCATTTCTTTTAGATCTTTAATAGATAACTTAAATATATTTTGTTTCATTATTAATTGTAATATAAGTACAAAAATCCCTGCTAAAAAAAATCTATATCCGGCAAATATAAGCTTTCCACCTACATCATTACTTGTAATATTAAAAAGCTCATATCCAACTTTTACTGATGGAAATGCACTCCCCCATAAAAACGTACAAATTATAGCAATAAAAATTATATTTATTTTATTAGTATAAAACTTTTCTTTATCCATAATTATTTTCCTTCCAACTTATTATAAAGTTATTATATAAAAGTAATTATACTATTTAAATTAATAATGGGGTAATATTTTTATAAATTCCTAGAAAATAAAGAAGTACAACTTTAAATTATTTTAATAAATTTAAAGTTGTACTTCTTAGATCCCTCATCAGTTAATAGATCAAGTATTATATAACCTCTTTTCTAGATTTATTTTTCAATAATAAAACTATTTCTTGTTTTATTTGCTATTTTTACTAATGTTAGCATTACCGGAACCTCAACTAATACTCCAACAACTGTTGCTAGTGCAGCTCCTGATTGTAATCCGAAAAGAGAAATGGCTACTGCAACTGAAAGTTCAAAGAAATTACTTGCTCCTATCATTCCTGCCGGTGCTGCTATATTATGAGGTAATTTCCAAAACTTTGCCCAAATATATGCAAATCCAAATATAAAGAATGTTTGAATTGTAAGTGGAATTGCAATTAGTAATATATGAATTGGATTATTTATTAGAGTATCACCCTGAAATGAAAATAATATTATTAAAGTTAAAAGTAATCCTACTACTGTCACATTATCAAACTTCTTTAAAAATACATTTTCAAAATAATTCTTATCTTTATTTTTAATTACAATAGTTCGTGTAACATACCCTAGTAATAAAGGAATCACAACAAATAATACAGTTGATAAAACTAAAGTTTCAAATGGTATGGAAACATCACTTACTCCTAGTAAAAATGCTACGATAGGTGCATATGCAATTAAAATAATTAAATCATTTACTGCTACTTGTACTAAAGTATAGGCTGGATCACCTTTTGTTAAGTGGCTCCATACAAATACCATTGCTGTACAAGGTGCTGCTCCTAATAAAACTGCTCCTGCTAAATATTCCTTAGCTAAATCTTGTGCGATAATTCCTTTAAATACTATAAATAAGAAAAATGCTGCAATTGCATACATAGTAAATGGCTTTATTAACCAATTAGTAATACAAGTTACAATAAGCCCCTTAGGTTTTTTTGTAGCATTTAATATACTTGAGAAGTCTATTTTTAACATCATTGGATATATCATAAGCCATATTAAAATAGCTACTGGTATTGATACATTATAGTACTCAAACTTGTTTAATGTTTCAGGTATAATAGGAAGTAATTGTCCAATTGAAATACCTATAATAATACAAACAGCCACCCATATTGTTAGATATTTTTCAAATATCCCTAGTCCCTTTCCCTTATTTTCTTCCATAATTCCCTCCTATATTTCTTTTCTGCTAATCTTTTTTGCTAAATCTTTTACCTTATCTTCTATTATTTTTGCAACTTTAATAAATTCTTCATCACTTTTACCAGTAGGATCTTCTAATCCCCAGTCTTCAACATAACTTGCAGATATTACAGGACATACTACATTGCATCCCATCTTTATTACAATATCCACATCTGGTATGTCCGTAAGTAATTTAGACTTTTGACTTCCACTCATATCAACATTATATATTTCCTTAATTATTCTTACTGCATCCTGATTTATTTGTGGCTTTGTTTCAGTTCCAGCTGAATAGCTTTCAAAAACTTCACTTCCATATAACTTTCCTAATGCTTCTGCCATTTGTGACCTACATGAATTATGAACACATATAAATGCTACCTTCTTTTTCATATTTAAATCTCCTTCTACTTAATTAATTCTAATAGTTTATCGCCTTTTACTTCTTCAGCTTTCCATTCAATTACTGCAAAATTCCCTTTAGATATTTCGTCTACTTTATTTATCCATTGTATTTCATTACTTGCTTTTGCTTTTAATATTTTATTATTAGAGTTAGTAGCATAAAGGCTTGAATTTATTACCCACCATTTGCTCTTTATTCCTGCTCTATTTAAATCCTTCTGTAATCGCACAGCTTCATATACAGGTGTAGTTTCTGCTAAGCTTACAATAATAACTTCTGTTTCATTTTCATTCCTTAGGGTTGGTAAAAGCTTTTTAACTGATTTAGGTATATCTCCCTCTGATCTTTGAATTTCTTTATGATAACTTTGGGTTGAATCTAGAAGTAATAAGGTATGACCGGTTGGTGCTGTATCAATAACTACAACTTCATTTTCAGATTTTTCAACTATTTCTGCAAAAGCTCTAAAAACTGCAATTTCTTGAGTACAAGGAGACCTTAAGTCTTCTTCAATATATTCCATATCAGCTTCACTCATAGTTTCTCTTGCTTTACTTAAAACTTCTTCCTTATATTTTTCTAGTTCTTCTTTTTCATCAATACTACTTAAGGTTATTCCGTAATTTTCATCAACAACAAACTTTAAATGAGCTGCTGGATCAGTAGTTGTTAAATGAACTTTTTTGCCTTTTTTAGCTAGTCCTATTGCAATTGCAGCCGCTATAGTTGTCTTTCCTACTCCTCCTTTTCCCATAGTAAAAATAACTTTTTTATTATTATCAAATAAATATTCTACAATATTTTTCAATTTAGGAATTGTTGTTGCCTTTATTATATCTGAGCTTATTCTTATATTGCTGTCTTTTAATAATGCTCTTACATTTTCAAGTCCAGTTATATTATAAGGTCTTAGTGGGATTTTATAAGTTTCAATGTTTTTTAAATCACTAGGCATATTCCTTAATGAATTTTGTTGTTTATTATATAATGCAGTTGATAATTTATCATCATGATTTTCCAACACTCCATTAATAACTAAAACCTGATTCTTTACACCAATTTCTTTTAGTTCATTAGATGCTCTTTCTGCCTCCTTTAATGGAGATAATTCTGGTCTAGATACAAGAATGAGAGTTGTTTTTCTACCATCTGCTAAATTATCTACTGCATTTTTATAAATTTCTTTTTTACTTTCAAGGCCTGATAATTGACCTAAGCATGACGCACCATGAGTATTTTCACTTATAAAATCACTCCAGGCTGATGGCAATTGAAGCATTCTTAAGGTATGACCAGTTGGTGCTGTATCAAAAATTATATGGTCAAATTCATCAGCTGCCTTTTCATCAGTAATAAATGAAGAAAACTCATTAAATGCAGCAATCTCAACTGTACATGATCCTGAAAGTTGCTCTTCCATATTATTTATTACAACTTCTGGCAACTTCCCCCTATATGGTGCGATAACACTTTCTTTATATTCTGATGCTGCTTTTTCTGGATCAAAATTTGCTACTACTAAATTAGGAACTTCTTTTATTTCAACTCCCTTATTGTTTAGCTCTATATCAAAAACATCTTGAAGGTTAGATGCTGGATCTGTACTAATAAGCATTATCTTCTTTCCTTCATCTGCTAAAGATACTGCTGTTGCACAAGCCACTGAAGTCTTACCAACTCCACCTTTTCCTGTGAAAAATAAATATTTAGTTAAGTTTATCTCTTTTATATCAAAGGTTTTATACATATATAACACTTCCTTTTATTTAACAGCATCCACCCTTACAAGAACAAGAATTTGAGCTTTTAATTTCTGCTTTTAATAGATTTGGAGATATTTCTAACAAAGAACAAATTTCATCATTAGTTGGATAGCTACCCATTTTTACAACTTTCCCATCAACCATTGTTACTGGAAGTACATTAACATCTTGCTTCATCAATATTTCATTTATAGTTTTGTTGTCAACAAATATTTGAGGGTTACTTGTTAAATTATATCTTTCAACTAATATTCCCTTATTATTTAAGTTATTTAATATTGTAGAAATTCTTAAAAGCTCTGGATTTACAGATGGGCCACATACCCCTGTTGAGCAGCACATTGCAGGATCAAAAATAATCATTTTCTTCATAATTTATACACCTCTTATTTTATTTTTTACATACACATTCCTTTTGCTTACAAATACATTCATCAGTATCAGTAATGATATTCATTAAATTTAAAATTAATCTGTTAGCATTAGTTATATGTAATTTATAATAATTCCATATACCTTCCTTTCTTGATAGAACTAGCCCACATTCTATTAATACCTTTATATGGTGAGATAATGTAGGTTGGGTAAAATCAAAACTTTCTAACAAATCACAGGCACATTTTTCTCCACAGGATAGAATATCTAATATTTTTAACCTATTAGGGTCTCCTAAAGCCTTAAATATTTTAGCATTTATTTCATAATCATTATTCATATTAATTCTCCTTAAATAGATATATATCTATTTGTAATATAGATTATTATCTATATAATGTCAATATAACCACATTTATATATGGTATTAATATTGCTTAAATAGATATATATCTATATGATATGTTTTTCGCTTAAATTTGTTACGCTTATAAACAAAAAATCTTAACAATTTCAAACATTGTTAAGATTTTTACTATACATTATGCATTTTCAATTATCAATTATCAAAGTATGCTCCCCATCATTGGGTAATCTTCTTCTCCATTCCCACCATTTATAGATTTTATTCCAGAATGGAGAAATGTAGATCTTATTATTGAATTATTTCCATATCTATTTCTTATAGAATCTATAGCCTTATCTAAAGCACGTTGTTTTTCTATTGTTTTATTATCAAATAAAGAGCTTTGAAAAAATTCATTACTACATAGCTTTGTTACTCTAACTCCAATTTGCCTTATAGGTTCTCCCCTCCAGCACTCTTCAAAGGCTTTAGATAACTCACTAAAAATTTCATCAGTTGAATCTGTATAGTTATCTATAGTCTTTTGATGAATATATCTTTCAAAGTTATATCCTTTTATTGATATTGAGACTACTCTGCATAAGCTTTGATGATTTCTTAATCTATTGGCAACAGATTCTGTAAGAGATAATATTATCTTTAATGCCTCGTCTTTACTAGTAACATCCCAGGCTATAGTAGTAGAATTTCCAATTCCTTTAACATCTATATAATTATATTTTCTAACTGAAGATTCATCTACTCCATTTGCATAGTTATATATTACTTTGCCATGACTTTTAAAAACACTTTCAAGAAGCTTTAAATCAAAGCTTGCTAACTCTCCAATTGTGCTTATATTTAATTTATCTAATTTTATTTTAGTTGCCCTTCCTACCATAAATAAATCTTCTACAGGTAAGGGCCACATTTTATCTTTTATTTCTTCTTTAAATAAAGTGTGTATTGAATCCTTAGGATTAAAATCACTTGCCATTTTAGCTAATAATTTATTTGTACTTATTCCTATATTAACTGTAAATCCAAGTTCACTTCTTATTCTATCTTTTATTTCTACTGCCTTTTCCATATAATTTTCTTTATAATGACCCATATCCATGAAAACTTCATCTACAGAATATCTTTGTATTTGAGGTGAATATTCATAAAGAAGGTTATACATAGCATTACTACAATCTACATATAGCTTATAATTTGGTCTAAATATTTTTAAACTAGGACATTTCTTTAATGCCTCTACGATAGTTTCCCCAGTTTTTATTCCGTATTTTTTGGCAGGTATAGATTTAGCTAGGACTATTCCATGCCTTTCATCTCTATTTCCACCTACAATGGAAGGTATTTTTCTGATATCTTCTATAGTTTCTCCTAACTGTAGCATCCTAATAGCTGTCCATGAAAGATAAGCTGAATTAACGTCAATATGAAATACTATTCTTTCATTCACTCCATTAACCTACCCTTCTAATATTTAAACAATATCCATTTGTAAGTATTTGAATCATATTTTATCTCATATAATTTTTCTTCTCCATTTATACAACTACTACATACAAATCTCTCCATTATATTACCAGCTAATCTTTCCTTTTCTCTTTTTAATATCTTCTCTATTTTTATAACTTTAACTTCATCTTCATCTATCTTAAACCTAATAGGATTAATGGAACCATCCTTATTAAACCATGCTATCATTTGTATTGGTTTAGCAACAACTTTCAAAGATATCCCTCCCTTGGAAATTTATAAATTTATTATAACCGAACATACGTTCTTTTGTAAAGATAATTATATTATGCCTTTTTATTGAACAAAATAATCAAAAAACACACTTTCTTTTATTTACATATTATTTATATTACTAAACACCTAAATAATATGATTTATTTTTAGATTACTATTCTACAATTTGCTCTTTATTAAAATTTAATCCTTCTGTAAATCTAGCTACCATCATTGTACAAACTGTATTTCCAGCAGAATTTAATAGTGTAGCTGGGGCATCTATTATTGTAGCTATTACAAGCATTAAAGCTATTGTTTCTGGAGGGAATCCCAATATACTTAAAATAAGTATTTCTCCTATTGCTCCACCACCAGGAACAGCACCTACAACAGCACCTACTAATAATGAAAGTAAAATTACCATTATTATAGTTTTAAAATTCATAAAATCAATTCCAAGTACACCCATTACAAACAGTATTTTAAACACAGCTCCAATAATAGAACCATCTTTATGGATATTAACTCCCAGTGGCATTATAATCTTTGCTAAAGTTTTTGATACACCCATTTTATTAGCAGATTCTATATTTATTGGGATACAAGCTGCACTTGAACATGTGGCTAAAGCTGTTACAGAAGGTCCCGAAATATTTTTCCAAAATATCTTAACACCATCTTTTTTACCAGCTATAAAAGCATAAAAAGTGAAAAATGCAAAGAAATAAACAATTGTTATACCAAGATAGACAACAAAAGCTTTTGCAAAACCAGTTGCTATTTGTCCTCCTAATGCTCCTATTGTGGTGGCAAAGTAACATCCAAGCCCAATTGGAGCATAGTACATAATTATACTTAGCATTTTCATCATTACTACAGAACCGCTATTTAAAAGATTAGCAAAGGGTGTGCCTTCTTCTCCAGCTAGAAAAGTAGCAAAACCTACTAAAATTGATATTAATACTATTGCAAGCATATTGCTTCTAGTTAATAGACCAGAAAAATCTCCAACAGTTATACTTAAAACTATTTTCTCAATTACACCAACCTGTTCAACTACAACTTCCTCACTTGAAGATAATAATGAAGTGAATGATGATATATCTAACCCTTTCGTTGGATTAAAAACTATATAACCAAGAGTACCAATAATTGAAGATACTACTGCTGTAAATCCAAAAATTATAATTGTAACTCCAAGAATTTTACTGAGTTTTTTACCACTTCCTATATTAGCAATTGCTGAGGATATGCTAAAGAATACTAATGGTACTAATATTGTAAAAATCAAATTTAATAATAATTCCCCAAGTGGTGCAAGAACTGAGGCTTTCTCACCCATAATTAGTCCAATTGCTCCACCTATAATAAGTGCAGTTAATAGTATAATGCTTGACTTGTAATTAGATAATACATTTATCTTTTTTGGCATTTTAAGTTCCTCCATTCATCGAAAATATTTATGCTAGTAATTATTAAATATTAATAAAAATCCTAAATTAATGACGATATTTATATCTTTTATGCTTTTTTTCACAAAAAAGAACTATTTATTTTAAAAATTCTATTTTTTGCGAAAACTTTACTTTGTCCATTTATCCTAATGTATAAGTTGGTTAAATAATAAAATCCAGTAAGATAGTTAATTGTCTTACTGGATTTTCATTATTTAAACTTATATATTAAACTTTTGTATAATCTCATTAAGCTTTTGAGCAAGTTCAGCTTGATTTTGAGCTGATTTAGCAACTTGTTCTATTGCATTTGTAGCTTCTTTCATACTTTCTCTAATATTTTCTGCTTGTTCACTTGATTCTTGTGAAGCTCCAGCCATATTTTGAATTGCATCACCAACTTGTCCAACTGTGGCTGTTATTTCTTCAGACATCGCAGCGATTTCATCAGACATTTGGCTTACAAATTCTGAATCATCATAATACTTCTTCCCTGTTTCAGCATAAGAATCTAATTGTGAATTTACTTTACTATTAATAAATTCTAATATATCAATCCCTGCTTCAGTACTATCTTTAAATGCATGTTGTACCTTTAAAATAGTTTCATGAATACTCTTTACTGCTTGTGATGATTGTTCTGCAAGAACTCTTACTTCATCTGCAACAACAGCAAAGCCTTTTCCTTGCTCACCTGCTCTTGCTGCTTCTATAGCTGCATTTAAAGCAAGTAAATTAGTTTGTCCAGCAATGTCCCCAATAGTATCTGCCATAATTTTTATACTTTCAACAACTCTACCTTCTTCAATTGCCTTTTCCATCTTTTCTTTCTTTTCATTATAGATTTCTCTAGTTTCTTTTATTGCCTCTTCGCTATTATGTCTAACATCCTTAGCTCTTTTTTTAGAAGAATTTGATACATTACTTCCATCTAGTGATTTTTCTGATAAAATATTTATACTCGCATCTACTTCCTGCATAGATGCACTTATTTCCTCTGTCACCGCTCCATTTTCTTGTATTCCTGAAGTAATAGCATCTACAGCTTCATCAATAATAACAACTTTTGAAAACAGTTCTTCTACTGTTGCTGAAAGTTCTTCTGCGGATGCACCAATCTCCTCAGAATCTTTAATTATTAACTTTATTAAATCCCTTATGTTTTCCTGAGCTTGATTTAATGCATCAGCTGTTTGCCCAAATTCATCTTTTCTCTTAAAATTAATTGGATCACTAAAATCGTAAGAAGATAATCTTATAGCGAAATCCTTTATTTTTATAAGTGGTGTTACAATTTTCTTACTTGCATACAAAGCTAAACTTAGTGCAATAGATAAAGAACTTATAAGTAAAAATATATTAATTATTATCCCATTTATTAAATCTTCTTTATGTACGGTCTCTTTTAACGCTATTATTTCATTAATATCATCTATGTAATTTCCAGTTCCTATTACCCAATTAAATGGCTCATATAGCTTGCTGTAGCCTCTTTTTTGTACAGCTTCAGTTTCTCCACTTTTAGGAAACCAATAATCTGTATATCCACCATCTTCTTTTTTCCCATTTTCAATTATATCTTTTATCATATAATTGCCTTTAACATCTTTTGAATCAAGTCTATTTGTTCCTTCAACCTCAGTTCCTAAGCATACAACATTTACTCCTTCAATTGTATCTGCCCAAAAGTATCCCTCTTCACCAAATTTTAAACTTCTTAATAAATCAGCACTTTGCTTTTTTGCCTGATCAGCTGTAAGTTCTCCTGTTTTAGTTTTTTCATTAATTGAATCTATCATTGAAATAGCAATTTCTACTTGCTCTTTAATCATTTTGTCATAATCTTCTATTAAACTCTCCCTTTGTGCAGATAATAATTTATTGTTGTTTTTTATATTTTGAATGGTCATTGTAACACTTATAAGTAAAGCTGTTACTAAGGCTATTCCCATTGTCATAAGAATTAATTTTGATTTAACTTTTTTCATATAATCCTCCTTATATAGCATATGTTATAGATTTAAGGTTCTTTTTCATCTCTCTATAAATATTCGTATAAGGAGAATAAAACTGTACTATAAAAATATATATAAATTCAGTTTTTAATATTTTTTATTTCTTAATATTTATTTTTATATAAATTAGATCTTTGATACATACTTAAGATGTATCAAACTATATAAGTAAGGTAGTTTCATCTAGCCATTTATATTCTTGATTTAAATTTCTTATGTCATTTACCAATTTAAATAAGGCTACATCTTTTTCTTTACATTCTAGCATTATATCAACATCTCTATTAAATAACTTTAATGTTTCAATAAAGCTTATAAAATCATATGCATCTATAAAATCTGAATGTTTCTTATCAACTTTATCTATTAAATTCTTATCTCTAGGAGATGAAAAATGCATCTTAGGTGGTAAATTTTCATTATTCCATGTATCTAATATATCTTTTATAATATCTACAATAGGTTCGTCATTATTATTACAATTATGATGGTGTATATCTAAAACCATAGGGATATTTAAAATCTTACATAAATTTAAGGTTTCCTTAGCTGTATATGTTTTATCATCATTTTCAATAATAAGTCTTTCTTTTATTGATTTAGGAAACTCATTAAAATTTTCTATAAATCTCTTTAGGGATTCTTCCTTCCCCCCAGTTGCTCCACCTACATGAATTACCATCTTTCCATCTTTATAATTCATATCTTCAAACCACTCTGCTTGCCTACTTAAATTAACAATTGTATTTTCTACAACCTTAGAGTTCACGCTATTTATCACATTAAATTCATCAGGATGGGTATCCACCCTCATATTTGATTCCTTAATAAGCTTTCCTATATACTGAAAGTCTTTCTTAAATATTTCTCTATGTCCCCAATAACCTACCTCAGGATGAGTTGCCAATGGGATTAAAGCAGAAGTTATTCTATAAAAATGTATTTGATTTTTTATATTATATTTTAATATTTGCTCAAGAGCTTCAAAATTTGATAATGTTACTGTCTTTAGCTTCTCAAGTTTCTTTTCTTCAGATGAAATTTTACTATAATTTGAAAAGGTAACAGTACTGGAACTTGTTGATTTTTTGCCTAATACTTTTGAAATAGCTACATATCCAAGTCTTATTTTCATATCTATTCTCCTAACTAAGAATCACTTGAAAATATTATTTCCTAATAACTTTAAATATAAACCTTTAAAACGTAGTTCATCTAAAATAATATTTGATAATAAATGACTTAATTGTAATCACTGTGGTGTTCCTTATTCATCTACTACTACATTAATCATTATTCTAGATTGTACATATTATTACAACATACTAAAAAGGTAGTAGCCCACTGATACTAAGCTCCTACCTCTTTATCTTCAAATACTCAATTATTTTACATAAGTGAAAGTAAATTTACTATAATATTTCTGCATTACTTTCTGTAACCTTTTTGAACCAATTAAAGCTCTTTTTCTTAAATCTCTTTAAGTCTCTCAAATCTGTTTCTGTACGGTTTACAAATATAAACCCATATCTTTTACTCATTTCTCCTTTTGAACTTAATATATCAATAGGTCCCCAAGTTAAGTAACCTATTATATCTACACCCTCAGATATAGCAACCTTCATTTCTTCTATATGTTTTTTCAGATAATCAATACGATAATCATCCTCTACTGTGTTATTTTCATCTAGTTCCTCTTTTACACCTAGTCCATTTTCAAGCACAAATATAGGCATATTATATCTTTCATATACATCCTTTAGCGCTAATCTAAAGCCTACTGGATCTATTGTCCATCCCCATTCGCTTGCTTTTAGATATTCATTTTTTACTATATTATCCATTCTAGGATATAGATTTATCTTATTTTCACTACTTGAGCCTATAGTTACACTCATGTAATAACTTATTCCTAAATAATCTACCTTACCACATTTTAATAACTCAACATCACCATCTTCAAAATCCACTTCAATTCCTTTGTTTCTTAAACTAGAAATATAATAATTAGGATACTCACCTCTTGAAAAAACATCTAAATACAAGTATGAGGTATATTCTTTAAATTTCGTCATTAAAACTGTATCTTCTGGATTACAAGTAGCTGGATAAGGGAATAAATAATTTATCATACCGCCCATTTTTCCATCTTTATCAATTTCACGTAGAATTTTTGTGGCTTTAGAGTGAGCGATGAAGACATTATGAATCATCTGACAATAAAATTTATCTTCATTTACTCCATCTGGGCATTTTGCTCCATATGGCTCTGTCCATATAGTACTATTAATTTCATTAAAGCTTATCCAATATTTAACCCTATCTGAATATCTTTCAAGTACTGTTCTAGCAAATTTTTCATATAAATCCACAACTTTTCTTGATGCAAAGCCATTGTACTTTTCTTGAAGAACTAATGGCATATCAAAGTGATATAAAGTCATTACTGGTTCAATACCATTATTAACGAGTTCATCTATTAAATCATCGTAGAATTTTAATCCTTCTTCATTTAGATTTTCTCCATCTGGATAAATTCTAGTCCAAGCTATATTTGTTCTAAAAGACTTTAATCCAAGCTCTTTAAATAAAGCTATATCTTCTTTATATTTATTGTAGAAATCTATAGCAACGTTCCAATCGGAAGCACCTTCTTTAATAGGTCTATTATCTACTATTGAAATACCTTTTCCGCCTTCATTCCAAGCTCCTTCTATTTGAAATGATGTTACAGCTCCTCCCCATAAAAAATTTTGTTGTAATGTACCTATATTCTTGTTCATGTTATATCCTCCTGTGTTTTATTATATTTATCTTAAGCTTCAACAGCTTCCTTATTATTTGCTCCAATATTTTCTTCTTCTAATGCCTTTTTATCTGCAATTTTAAAGAATGGATAATAGCAGATTACTGATATTAGTGATGCTAATATCACGAATATTCCGAAATTAATACCTGCTCCAGCTAAAAAACCTATTGCAAAAAAAGGAGTTGTATAAGGTGGTAACACAGCTGGAATTCCTATAATGTTAATATTCATTAAAACATATCCTACTATAAATGTTATTAATGGAGTACATATCCACGGAATAAGCATTGATGGATTCATTACAATAGGAAATCCGAAAATTATTGGCTCAGTTATATTAAATATATTAGGAATACCACCTAACTTACCTAAGGTTTTATATCTTTTACTTTTTGCTCTAAAGGCCATTAAGAAACTTAAGCCTATTGTATTCCCAGATCCCCCAAGTGCTATAGTAGTCAAGGCATAGAAGTTCATTGTAAGCATATTAGGAATTGGTTCTCCATTAGCTAATGCTATTGTATTTGCTGTAGCTGCAGCAATCCAAAAAGGCATCATGATAGATTTAGTAACAGTAGCACCATGTATACCAAAAAACCACAAAATTTGAGCAGCCATAATAACAAGTATATATGCAATAAAAGAATTCCCTATCTTTGAAAATGGTACCTGAATTAACCCATATATAAATTGATGAACGTCTTTGAATGGTGTTAATTGAAATCCTGCTCTTACTAATAAAAAGATAGTAACTATTATAAACGCAGGTATTATTGCTTCAAATGGCTCAGCAACCATCGGTGGAACTCCTTCCGGCAATTTTATCTTCCAATTTTTATTTATAACAAAGTCATAAATTTTCACTACTATAATCGCTATAATCATAGCTACAAACATACCTTGTGCTCCAATCCATGTCTTAGGAATAACGCCTTCTACTGCTATAGAATTACCAGCAGCATCTAATACATTGGTTGAAAATGGAGTAACGATAAAAAAGCTTATTAAAGATATAAATCCTACAGCAAAAGCATCTCGTTTAAACGATTTCGCTAACTGATAGGCTATAGAGAAGGCTACAAACATTCCCATTAACTCTGTTGTTGCACTTATAGGTATATTTAGAATTTTATCAAGCCCAGTGGAAGCTAAAAAATTTGTGTATCCTGCTCCCAAAGGAAGACTCTTTAATAAAGTATAAACAGCACCAATCATTGATGCAGCAGTTAATGCAATAAACCCTCTACTTATAGCAGTTATATATTTATTTGCTTGTACCTTTTCTGCTATAGGCAATAATTTTTCTTCTATAAAATTTGTATTCATAGAAACACTCCTCACTTTAACTATAACTAATAATAGTTTTATTTAAATTTTATTTGAAATTATTTTTTTCTCTAATTTAACTATAGTACTTTGCATATGTATCATCTTTTCAATTAAATCTCTAGCTAATATAGACGTCATTAAATGATCCTGCGCATGTACTAACAGTAAACTTACTTCTGTTTTATTTCCTACTGCTTCATTTTGAATTAAACTTGTCTGCATTTTATGAGCATTGCTTATTGCAATATTAGATTTTTTTATTAAATCTACTGCTTCTTCATATTTTCCAGACATCGCTTCATCTAAAGCTTCAAATGCATAGCTTCTTGCCTCACCAGAGTTTGTAATTAAACTAAATACTATTTGCTCCATTTCATCCATGTTCAATCCTCCTACTTTTAATGTATCTAATTATTATCACTTTATATGCTGCTATTAAATAGTTCCTTTGCTTGTTCTAATATTTTATCACCTCTACATAACCCATAATCCATGCTATCTATTACTCCAATAGGCTTATCAGTTTTTTTCTCAAGTTCTTTTTTTCTAAATCTAATTTGAGGTCCTAGTAAAATTACATCATAATTTTCTACCACTTCTTCAAAGTCCTCTCCAGCTTTAGCTTTAATAATAAAATCCTTTTCATCTGGTGCCAAAGCCTGTTTCATTTTTTCAACAACAAGACTTGTAGACATTCCTGCCGCACATATCAATAGTATCCTCATAAATTATTCCTCCTTATAAATATTTTCAATAACTTTAAAAGCAATTCTTGTGCCAAAATTTATAAACATCAAAAAAGGGCATTTTATATGCCATAAAATGCCCTCGTTCCTACTTATGTATTAGTTATTTAATACACTATTTATAAATTATCATACACTATTTATACTATATAACAATCTGTATTAAATACTACTACACTTATGGTTTATATTCTTTTTATAATCATTAAAATAAAACATATCTCATCTTCATCTATATCTATTGAATACAATTTTTCTATACCTCTTAAACTCTCTTTTATTATATCCATTTCACTTTGGTATTTTATCTTAAAATCAATTTTTCTTTTACAGGATTTTCTTTTGTTATTTTTAATTATGCTGTTAATCGCACAAGTCATATGAAAAGTAAGAGCTATAAACATATCTAAATCAAATTCTATATTCATCCTTTGAACTACATTTTCCAAAAATATATTAAAGGATTTTTTATAGGTTTCTATATCTAGAATTTCTAAATCGCCTCTTATTTCATCAAAAATCTGATTTTGAACATACTCATAATCTTTAAGAACTTTATTCCTTATATTATCTATACTTTTTATTATATTTCTAATTTTATCATATCTATTAAACATAACTAGATCCGTTAAAGATATAAACGGAATAGAATGAATCCCTGGATCGATACTACCAACTATAGCAACTATCCTTTTGCTTTTTAATATCTTTGATATCCTTTTATTCATTTCCTCACGTTCACTAATTGCTATAGGGATTATCTCAATATTTTTATTATCTAAATCTATGTTATCTTCGATAAGTGCTTTTATTCTCATGGCACTTCCTTCTCCAGTTATACAGACAGTAACTATTACATTTTCTTTATTTGAAACATTCTTATTAAATAATTTACTTCCATAATTTAATGACATAGCCATATTTTTATTTACATAATCACATATAGTATCAATATTTCTTTCAGTTTCTGCCCTTCTAGCTATTTCCAATGCCACAACTGTAGTAACAAGTTCTATAGTTCTAATTTTTATACCCGTTTCATTACTTATTAGCTCTCCAAACATACTTAAAGAGCCCATATCTACTAACAATATTACTCCAGATCCATTGTTTTTATCTACAATTAAAGTCTTAAGCTCTTCATAACATACCTGCGAACTTTTGTCTAAGCTCATATCATATGCTAATACTGTATCGATACTTAACAACCTATTCACAACTTCAGCCATAGAGGTTGCAGTACTTCTACCATGCATTGCTATAATAATAACTGGTTCTTTACCCCTTCCTTCTTCTTCAATCTTATCGGCACTTAAAAACATTGTCATATATGCAATTTCATCCTTAGGAATTTTAACTCCTAAATTTTTCTCTAATTCTAAACTGAAATTATTACATATTTTATACTCCTCAGGATATTTAGTAATAATATCACTAATGTTATGATTTATTATTATTTTCCCAGATCTTAATCTATCTATAGTAGCCTCAATATGAAGACACAATCCATAAAAAATCTTAGTAGAAAATGCTTTCTTAAGATTTTCAGAAGCATCCCTTAATAATATTTCTACTAAATTTATTACTTTTTTTGATACAACTTTTGAAATTTCTATATTATTATTTTGAAATCTATCTATATAACTTCTGAAGTTCTTTTCTATTTCATACTTCATTATTAATTTAATATCTTCTTCATTATAATGGTCTTTATTTAATTCATTTAATCTTTTTTCTATTCTTTCGTAAAAATTTTCTTCACAAAACTCCTCCACCTTTTTACCATTATTACCCACGCCTTTATTAGTAAAAGATATAAATTTAAAACTTATTAAATCTTCTAATTCTTTTTTATACTCTTTTTGGTAAAGCATGCCTTTTTTTACGTGCTCAGGCAAGTGTATTATTTCAACTTCTATCTTTTTAGAATTCCTTGATAAAGAATCTATAAATGCATTGGCACAAATAAGCTTTATATCACTTTTAAGTTGTCCTACATTTCCTGGGCAGTTATAAGATACTAAACTTTTTAAAACTTCATCTTTAACTACTAACTCTTTATGTACTCTACTTGCTTCTTCTTTAAAAAAGTCACTTATAAATTCAAATTTCTCTTTTATTGTACGTTCCCTTAATGATGGAATATTTATTGTCATAGGTATTCTTCTACTAAAGGTTTGTAGTAAAGCACTATCTTTTTCTTCAGTTGTTGCACATATTATCAATATGTCTACCTGTTTCTTGACACCTGCATCTCCCATTGGTGAGAACTGTCCTTTATCGATAAGATAAAACAATAACTCTTGACCTTCTGGAGGCAATCTATGAATTTCATCTAGAAATAATATTCCACCATCTGCCTTTTCTACTATTCCTACATAACTATTCTCTGCTCCAGTATATGCACCCTTTTTATATCCAAATAATTGTGATAATAGCATTTGAGGATTATTAGAGTAATCTGCACAGTTAAACTCAATAAAAGGTGCCTTAATATCTAAAACATTATTTTCTATAGCAAACCTATGCATAACTTCTGCGAACATAGTTTTTCCGACACCCGTAGGGCCTAGCAGTAAAGTATGCAATCCTTTAGGTGGATATAAAATAGCAGCTTTAGCCTGCTGTATAGACTTTTTTAATGTTTCTTCGCTTCCTATTAAGTTTCTAAAAGTAGATTTCCCCATTATCCCTTCAATACTTTTTTCATTTATCTCTGGTATTGAATATAGAACAGGCCTTCCAATTATTTTTATTATTTTCCCTTCTTTATGAAGCTTATTTAAAATAGCACTAACATTTGGACGCATTACGTTAAGAGTGTCTGCTATGTAATTTGTAGTTATCCCCTTAAAGTCATTATTTCTTTTTTCATACTCTGCCTCTATAAAATTATATATTTTATCCTCTAATTTTTCGTTTTTCATATAAAGTTGCCTCCAAAAATTATTCAGTAATTTGATTGCATTTATTATAGCTTTGGTAAATCCTTTTTGAATTATTAAATTATAAATATAACCACTTTTTTCTCTTAAAAGTAACATTTAAAATAATTTTAATATTAAAGACTCATTCTTTATTGTGAATATTGAGTTTTAAGAAATTTTGCATTGTTTGATATATAACTATTTGAGATAAGTCCTCTGGAGATTCACGTTTATTATTTTTTATCCATTTAACAAGCACGGCTATTGCAGAACTGACATTTGCTTCTAATATATAATCTGCATACTTTAAACTCATTTCATCCATATTATCTATATTATCATTGTAGTATTTCCTTAAAATATCGGCATAGGACTCATGTAAAATATTTATTCTATTAACTTTTATTAAAAGTTCAATAACACTTGAATTCTTAGACCAAAATGTAGTAAATGGCTTTGTGAGCAATGGTCCTAGAGGTATTTCATTTTTAGATTGATATTCTAAAAGATATTCCTTTAGCTCTATGCATTTTTGATCACATTTAAATCTTAAAACATCATCTTTTGTATCAAAATTTCTATAAAATGTTGATCTCCCTATATTTGCACGATTTACAATATCAGTTATATTTATACTTTCATATTTTTTTTCATCTGATAAATCCTTTAATGCCATATAAATCCATTCACTAGATTGAAATGATCTTTTATCTTCACTTATATGATACATGTATCTACCTCCTGTTTCACATCGGTATTAACCGTTGACTCTGTGTGTTCTCAATTATATAATAGTAACCACATATGGTACAAGTATATCATTAAATAATATTTATATCTTCTTACTATCATATTTACGGTTCATATGTCTCGAAATTTATATATTAAATAAAATTGTAAATTACACTTAATTATGTAAAAATTTAAAGAAAATATAAAGGAGCTATTCCATGAAAAAAAGTACAAATAAGAACTCTATGATTACTAGTAAGAATAAATTCCCCTTAAGTTTTTTAATTCCATATATACTAATCATGATTTTATCTGGAATTTTTTTATTAATCAATGATAATTCAATAATTGGCTGGGCAATTTTTTTTATTGTTGGCATTATTGTAGTAAGTTTAAAAAAGTTTATATTATTTATTAATTCTACATTCAAGGTTATTTTCTTGATTCTTATTATAGTGGTTCTTGGGTTTAATTCTATGTTTACCAATCCATTCCAAGTAAATAGACCATTATACTCTATGGAAGGACGAGTTGCAACTGATGCTGTAAAAACTCAAAACGGCTTGGTATCAGGATTTTACAACAAAGATAAAACAGTAAGGGAATTTACAGGAATCCCTTATGCTGCTCCTCCAGTAGGAGAATTAAGATGGAAATCCCCTCAACCAGCAAAATCTTGGGATGGAGTTCGTCAATTGGATCACTTCTCAGATGCAGCAATGCAGAGTAAATCACTCCCTATTTTCTCAAAATATTTAGGACTAGCACTTGGAACAGATGAATTACTGAAGAATTCTAGTATAAAATATAATGAAAAAGTAAGTGAAGATTGTCTATACTTAAATGTTTGGAGTAGCGCAAAATCAAGTAACGAACGTCTACCAGTCATAGTATATATACATGGTGGTTCATTCGTCTATGGTTCTGGTTCAATGGACGTGTATAATGGCGAAAATATGGCGAAAAAAGGCGTGGTTTTTGTTAACATTAATTATCGTCTTGGAATTTTTGGATTTATGGCACATCCAGAGTTAACAAAAGAGTCAGAATACAATTCTTCAGGAAACTATGGGATCTTAGATCAAATCGCTGCTCTTCAATGGGTAAAAAATAACATTTCAGAATTTGGTGGTGATCCAGATAATGTTACAATCGCTGGTGAATCTGCAGGTGCAGGATCTGTTAACATTCTTATGGCATCCCCGCTAGCAAAGGGCCTATTTCATCGAGCAATTGCTGAGAGTGGAGCATTCTTCAGTTCCGAAAGTAGAGAATCTGGAGGAAACCCTGAAAGAAAATTATCAGAAGCTGAAAAAGATGGAGTTGAAATTCAAAAGTCTTTAGAAAAAACTTCTATTTCTGATATGCGCGAAATGTCTGCTAAAGACTTGTTAAAACTTTCTAAGAATCAGACCATAGTTCCTAATATAGATGGTTATGTTTTACCAGATACGGTTTATAAAATTTTTAAAGAAGGAAATCAAAATGATGTACCTATTCTCGTAGGTAGTAACTCTGATGAGGGCTCTCTTTTAACTTTACCTTGGCCAGCAACTGCTACTGTTAGTGCTGATAAATTTAAAGACATTGTTGCAAAAAGATACGGCTCACTAGCAGATGAATTATTAAAACTTTATCCAGCAGATTCAAATAACAAAGCCGTAGAGTCTCAAGTTAAAATATCAACAGACCACTTGTTTACTTGGCAAATGAATACATGGGCAAAGCTACAAAGCAAAACAGGAAAGTCAAAAGCTTACTATTATTATTTTGACAAAGTACAACCTGGTCCATCTAGATTTAAAGAACTAGGTGCATATCATTCAGCAGAAATATCATATGCTTACAATAACCTGGATAAAATTGATTTACCATACACAGAGATAGATAAAAAACTATCTGATATCATGTCTTCATATTGGATTAATTTTGCCACAACAGGTAATCCTAATGGCCAATCATTACCAACTTGGAGAGAATATAATGAAGAAAGTGATCAAGCAATGAGATTAGGTGACAAGGTTGAAATGATAAAAACTCCTAATAAATCAGCTTTAGAATTGTTTGATATCCACGAAGAGAATCTTAGATTAAAGAATATAAAATAAATAAATACAAAAATGACCTCTAAATTTAAAAGAGGTCATTTTTCTTACTAATATTTTAGTTTATAAATGCCATGCTCACCTGTTTTTTTATCTTTAAAATATTCTCTCATTGGAGGTTTAAATGTAAAAATTATAAATACTATGATATGAATCACTATACCTACTATTGCTATGTATCTTAACTTTTTATTAGGTAAAGTTATGCAAGCTATGACATAGGATATTGTTTGCCCAATTAATATCCCTATTAAGTAAGCTACTATATCTACTATCATTTCAGTAGTTCCGCTAGAATCTTTGAAAAATAAATTCCACAAAGCAATTATTGAAAAGCAAACCAGATCAAAAACTAAAATTCCAATAAACTTACTAAACAAAAAATTCTTAGCTTCTTTTCTTACAAAAATATACTCTATAGCCGAGTATATTAAAATTGGATATAAGCCCAATTTCCAATGTTCCCAAACACTTTCATTTATTGGTGCTATAAGTCCTATAAGCATATTCTCATTTGAAAATTCATAAAGAGAATGCCATAGAGAACCTAAAGCAAAAATAACTAACACCCCAATAATTTCAAACTTAAACAACCTTTTACATTCCATATTATTTCTCCCCTTAAAATATCTCTATAATATTTTATGGAGAAATTTAAAATAAATACATTTTCCTGAATTAAGCATTAAAGATTTTTATAAGGTTTTCTTTTGTTCTATAATCACAAAAGGCTGCTTGTACATTATTTCTATAAATTTCTTTATATTCATCTAAAGTCATATTGAATGTATTTATCACATTATTAGTTTCTTCATTTAAAGATATATTTGAAACTGTTCTATTATCAGTACTAATGTTTACTTTTATTCCATCCTTATGATATTTATATATAGGATGCTCACTATACATATTCACAGCTTTTGTATCAATATTACTCTTTGGACACATTTCTAAAGTAACTCCCAAGTCCTTTACTAAATTATAAGCTTCTTCATCATTATAAATAAATAAACCATGTCCAATTCTTTCTGCTCCTAAGAGCTTTATAGCATCTCTTACATTCTTCCCAAAGCCTGTTTCACCTGCATGAATAGTAACTCTAAATCCTTTTTCCTTAGCCAATTTTATTGCATCTACATATTCATAAACAAAGTCTTCTCTTTCTGCAGCTGCTAAATCTATTGCAACAACACCTTTTCCAAGAAATTTTTCTCCTGCTTCTATAGACTCATATACATGTTCCAATCCTAATCCTCTTATACAAGATACTATTATATTTCCCTTTATATCATAAATCTTTTCTGCATCTCTAATTCCTTCAATTACACTTTGGATTACTTCCTCTAATTTAAGTCCTTTTTTTATATGAAAAATTGGAGCAAATCTCACTTCTATATATTTAACATTTTCATTTGCTGCATCTTCCAATAATTCATATGCTGCTCTTCTTAAGTTTTCTCTAGTTTGTAATACCATATTAGGTAAATCAAACTTTTGTAAATATTCATCTAAAGAACTACATGTCTCTCCAACTGTCAATAAATTTTTTACGTAGCCATATTCATAACTTTCTAAAACTATCTCTTCCTTTTTAGCAAACTCTATAACAGTTTCAACTCTTAGACTTCCATCTAAATGACAATGTAATTCTACTTTTGGCAACTTACTAATATCCAAACAATCACTTCCTTTTTTATATAAAAAAAATTCCTGACTACGAAGAAATCACAAATAAATGATTTCCTCGTAATCAAGAATTATTGGTTCTTGGTAGAGACCCCTAAACCGTATTATTAGGGTTATACGAAGTATTTTATATTCCTTTTAAATTATACTAATTTTAACACAAATACTAAAATAGTCAATAAAAAATTATACTTTTTTGTCCTTCATAATAATAAATACTCGTTGTAGTATTATAAATAAACATAAAAGTGCTGCAATAACAATTTTTGTCCACCAAGAGCTCAATGTTCCTTCAAAAATTATTATAGTTTGTATAACTCCCTGTGTAAGTACTCCAAGCAAAGTTCCAAATACGTATCCAACTCCACCTGTTAACATTATTCCCCCTATTACAGCTGATGCAATTGCATCCATTTCTAAACCAACTGTATGTTGTCCATAACCTGATAACATATAAAAACTAAATACAACTCCTGCAAGTGCTGAACAAAATCCACTTAAGGTATAAACTAAAATCTTCGTCCTATCAACATGTAGTCCCATAAGTCTTGCTGATTGCTCATTTCCACCAATTGCATATACTGCCCTTCCAAACTTTGTGTACTGTAGTATATATATTGCTAAGACTAAAACTACTATGGCAATAACTACACCCCAGGAAATAAATCCATCACCAATTTTTATTCTAGCTTGGCTTATTTTTGAATAAGTTTCATTAGTAATAGTTATAGTATCTATACTTACAAGGTAACATAACCCTCTAGCCAAAAACATTCCTGCAAGTGTTGCTATAAAAGGCTGAATTTTAAATTTTGTTACTAAAATACCCATCAATGTTCCAAAAACACATCCAATTAGAAGCATAAATAAAATAACAATCCAAGGATTCCAACCCCTATTTTCAAGAAGATCTGCAGATAGCATACATACAAAAGCAATTACGGCTCCAACAGATATATCTATACCACCAGTAATAAGAACAAATGTAACACCAATGGCTGTTATAAGTAGAAAGGCATTATCAATAAGCAAATTCAAGAATGTTTGTAGTCTAAAGAAACCTGTATATTTAAAAGTTCCAAAAGCACATAAACCTAAAAATAGAATTACTGTTATAAATATAGGTAAGTATTTAGTTTGTAATATTTTGTTTTTCAACACTAGTAAGTTTTGCACTATTAATCCCCCTCTTCTTATCAATCAAATTCCTAAAAATAGTTCTAAATTGTTCAGATTGTAATAAACAAATAGTAATTACAACTAAAGCTTTTACAACTAATGTAACTTCAGGTGGAACACCAAAAGAGTAAATAGTAGTTGTTAGACTTTGAATAATCAATGCGCCAACCATACTACAAGGAATAGAAAACTTACCTCCTGACATAGGATTTCCTCCAATAGCAACAGCTAAAATTGCATCTAGTTCTACATATAGACCTAAATTATTGGCATCAGCAGATTTAATATTAGAGCTTAATAGTATAGCTGCAATACCTGCACATAAACCTGATATTGTATAAACAAAAACCTTAATCCAATCAACTTTAATCCCAACATATTTACTTGCTGTAGAATTACATCCTGAAGATTGTATAAATAATCCAAAGGCTGTTTTCTTAACAAGAAGTATTATAAGCAAAAGACAAATAGCTACTATATAAATAGAAAATGGTAATCCAAATAAATATCCTCCACCAAAAAAGAAATATGGCTTATAATAAATTGTAATTATCTGAGCCTTTGTTATAAGCTGTGCTATTCCTCTTCCAGCAACCATTAATATCATAGTTGCAATAATAGGCTGAATTCCAATTTTCCCTATTAATACACCATTCCAAAGACCGAGAAGGGAAGCTACTACTAGTCCAATAATAATTGCTAAAGGCATTGGAATTAGACTAACATATTCTTGAACTCCATCTACAAAACTCATTTCTCCACCAATTAAGCTTGCAACTATAGCTGCTGTAATTGCAATTACAGATCCAACTGAAATATCTGTACCAGAGGTTGCTATTACAAGGGTAAGACCTATAGATAAAATCATTAAAGGTGCACCTCTATTAACAATATCTATTAAGCTACCAAATAAATGTCCATCTCTCATTTCTATTTTGAAGAACCCTGGAGTAAAAAATAAATTAAATAATAAAACTAAGGTAAGTGCCACAAGAGGCCAGAATATTTGATGTTTCCTTATACTTTTTATTGCATTCATATTAATTACCTCCTGCTATAGTATTCATAATAATATTAGTTTCTAAATCCTTGTCCACAAGCTCTTTAATCTTAACTTTATCTCTTAAGACTATCAATCTACTACAAGTTCTAAGCATTTCGTCTAACTCTGAAGAAATAAATATTACCGAAATTCCTTGATTTGCAAAATCTAATACTAACTTTTGAATTTCAGCTTTTGTTCCAATATCTATTCCTCTTGTTGGCTCATCTAGTATTAAAAGCTTTGGTCTTGTTAATAACCACCTAGCCAAAATAACCTTTTGCTGATTGCCTCCACTTAACTCATTTACAAGTTTTTCTGCTGATGGAGTCTTAATATCTAAAAGTTTAATATATTCTTCTGCTATTTTCTCCTGTTCTTTAAGTGGAATATATTTAATCCATCCTCTTTTTACTTGAAGAGCTAAAATAATATTTTCTCTTATTGATAAATTAGGTATTACTCCTTCTTTCTTTCTATCTTCTGGACAATATGCAATTTCTTTTTTTATCGCCTCTAGAGGATTTTTTATTTTACTTTTCTTATTATTTATAGTTATCTCCCCTGTATCAGCCTTTTCTATTCCAAATAATAAATTAACTAATTCAGTTCTACCAGAACCTAATAATCCGGCTAATCCAAGAACTTCTCCCTTATAAATTACTGTATCAAGTGGTTCTAAAAGATTCTTCTTGCCTAAATTTACTGCCTTTAAAAATACTTCTCGTTCGGTTTTGTCTTCTATATTATCAATTGGCTTGATAATTGAATTTATCTCACCATAATCTTTTCCAATCATTTTCCCTACTAATTGAACCTTTGGCAATTCACTAGTTTCATACTCTCCAACTAATTTTCCATTCCTCAATACCGTAATCTTATCTGAAATTTCATATACTTGATCTAAGAAATGAGTAATAAATATAATTCCTATACCTTGAGATTTTAAATTCCTCATTATTTCAAATAACTTTTTAACTTCCCCTTCATCTAAACTAGCAGTTGGCTCATCTAAAATTAATATCTTAGCTTCAATATCAACAGCTCTTGCAATTGCAACCATTTGTTGAATAGCAATAGAATAACTATCTAAATTTTTTGTTACATCAATATCTATATTTAATTTTTTCATAGCTAAACTTGCTCTTTTATTTATTTCCTTCCAATTAATTCTTCCAAACTTCATAGGTTCTCTTCCAATAAATATATTTTCTGCTACAGAAATGTTATTACACAAGTTTACCTCTTGATATACTGTACTAATTCCAAGTTCCTGAGCTTCATATGTTGATTTTGGATTTATTTTATTATCTAAGAAAAGAATTTCTCCACTATATAACTTTTCAACTCCTGTTAATACCTTAATTAAAGTTGATTTTCCTGCTCCATTTTCCCCCATTAATGCATGGATTTCTCCTGCTCTTAAGGTGAATTCAACATCATCTAATGCCTTTACACCAGGAAACTCTATGCTTATATTTTTCATTTTTAGTAATATATCTTTTTCTTTCATAGCTACATCTCCTTTTTTGTTATATTTAACATAAGCTGTTGCAATAGTATTTTTTATGCAACAGCTTACATTAAATTAAAGAAAATTAATATAAATTAATATTTTCTATTTGGAAGATCGTCTGCTGCTGTATCTTGTCTATATACACCCTCTTCTGATGGTATAACCTTAGGAACTTCTTTTCCTGCAACTATATCTTCACAAACATCAAAGAATTGAGGTCCAAGTAGTGGATTACATTCTACTGTAACATTTAATTTTCCAGCTATCATAGCTTCAAAAGCACCTTTAACTGCATCAACTGAAACTATTTTTATATCTTCACCAGGTTTCTTTCCATACTCTTCAATAGCTTGTATAGCTCCTATTGCCATATCATCATTATGTGCAAATAAAGCTTGAATATTTTCTCCATCAGACTTTAAGAAAGCTTCCATAACTTCTTTACCCTTAGCTCTTGTAAAATCACCAGTTTGAGATTTAATAATTTTTATATCAGGATATTTTTCCTCTAATCTTTTTAAGAATCCTTCTTGTCTTCCAACAGCTGCTGAAGATCCAACAGTTCCTTGAAGTTCAACTATATTTCCCTTTGAATTTATTAATTTAGCAAGTTCATCTGCTGCCTTTATTCCTTCTTCTACGAAGTCAGATCCTAAATAACAAGCATATAAATCCTCTGGAACATCAGCTTTTCTATCAACTAATACTAGTGGAATTCCAGCATCTTTAACTTCTTTAAATACAGTTTCCCATCCAGATTCAACAACTGGAGATACACCTATAACGTCAACACCTTGAGCTATAAATGAACGTATAGCTTTTATTTGATTTTCTTGCTTTTGTTGAGCATCAGAGAATTTTAAATCAATGCCTCTTTTTTCAGCCTCTTCTTTAACAGAGTTAGTACATGCAGTTCTCCATTCACTTTCTGCTCCTAATTGTGCATATCCTACAACAAGTTTCTTATCTCCACTATCTTCCCCCTTAGGTTCCTCTTTACCACCAGAACATCCAATAGAAAGAGCCATAGCACTAGCTAAAACTAATGATAATAATTTTTTAACCTTCATTATAATCCCCCTTAATTTTTGATTACGATTACAATTAAATTCTAATATTTTTACCATTAAATGTATTTACAATAAACAAGCTTAATTTATAAAATTCTGCACAATAAAATAAAGGAGATAGATATTATATTCCTTGAGACCTCACAGGCTCCAAGTCGCCAGAATATAATATCTATCTCCTTATAAATCAAACTTTATCTAATTACAAATATAAAAATCCAAACTAAAAAAATAAATATTGCAGCACATAAATTAACAATAGCAACTACTTTATTTTTCTTCCAATTCTGAATGGCTTGAATCAATAATACTACACCCAGTAATGGTTCAAATACATTTATTGCATTTTCCCAGATACCAAAAATCTGCATACACGCTAATACTATTATGATTATCGAGCAAATAACAGAAATTATAGATAATACTTTCTTACTAGTACTTTTTGAGCTCCATACCTCTTTAATCATTCTCTTTATACCTCCTATATATTCCCATAACTACAAATTGGAATTTGCCTCTATCAATACTTATAAAAAACTCTCGTCCTCCGTTGGATAATGTTGTGGCAAAGTAATATACCATCTTGCACCAAATTTATCCATTACAACAGTTGCTAAAGGACTCCACGGAAATTCGCATACATCAGTTATAACTTTACCTTCCTTTTTCAAAATTGAAAAAATTCGATAAAACTCATCTTTTGACTTAACTGTATAACCCATCTCAATAGGATTATCATACGACAAGTTCATGCCATTAGGAAGGTTCTCATCATTTGCTTCCGCAACCGCGAGAAAAGGCTCACCATCCTTCAACAATTCTGAATGAAAGTAATTTCCGTCTTCATTTAGCACATGATATCCTACTTCAAGTCCAAATACATTACAATATAGCTCTACAGCTTCTTTACTGTTTTTTGCATAAATGCCTATTCCAATACTCATAATTCATCTTCTCCTAACTTAAAATATTGTAAATTCTGATCAGTCTCTACAAATTCTTATTTATATATGTTATCAGAATTATTCTTAGTTGGCATTATAATACAATTACTAACTTCCTATATATTAATTAATTTTTTTCATTAAATACATATATAAACTTTTCACCATTTTCAATTGTATCTTTCTTGTGAGTATTATCATACCCTATTAATTCTAAAGCTAAAATTTTATGCTCATCAATCTTGTTTATGGTGTACTTATATACTGCATCTCCGGAGTGTATTTCACTTCCTTGTACCTTCATTTCAGAAACACCATTTTTCCCATCACTTCTGAAGGTTTCCATAATTCCTTTTGAAATTTCTATATAATCCTTTGAATTTAATTGGTTAGGTATATCAAAATCTGTATTTATATCATTTCCATTGTATAGATACCATCTTCCATATAATTCTTCATATGATGAATTATATGGTTTCTCATATGAAACAAAAATTACTATCGTAAGTATTAATAAACAAATTAGTCCTATAACGCAAAACTTTTTATTCTTATCCATATAATCTCTCCTATTCTTATCTCCAAAGACTTGCTTTATTTTATTTTCAATAAACTTTTCAATAAAAATCCCTCTTATAAAAATTCTCATTTCCAAGTTTCTTTGCTGTAAGTCTAAATATAACGCAGCCATCTGGACATACAATATCCTTGCTGTATTCACTATCTCCTCCGATATTTTGTAAATCTCCACCACTTCTTACCGCTTCCATAATTGGGAACATAAGCATCATCACCTTAGAACAAATCCCCTGTCCCTCTGCATTTACAGGACATCCATAGGTACAAGTATACTTATCTCCTACTTCCTCACCATTTCGACAATACCCCTCTGTGTAGTCACTATGAAGAAATCCCGTTACCTCAATCTCAAATTCATATTCCTCATCATACCATTTTTTCATAATTCCCCTCCAAACTCTAATTTAAAAATAAACCTGTCTCTTCTTATAATTCTTACTGATTTCCTATAACTTGATGAATCCATAGTAGTTTAAAGTTACTAATTAATTAAATTTCTGAGTATCCTGTCTCACAATTACAGGGAACTTTTCAGGGAGCATCATAAGGCCAACAGTCTCGCCATCTTCATTTTCATATTTAACAAAATAATCTCCAAATCCATATGAGTATTCACCACTCTTAAATTTGAATCCTTTAGTAGGATAATTTATAGTAATATAAACTTGAGATGATACTCTTGCAACTATATTTGGTAAAATACCTGTAAAATGAAATACTATTAGGCAGGTTAGAATTATTCCTATTAGCACTGTTAAAGCTGTAGTTTTATATTTATTTTTCATTTACTTCCTCCTCAATACCAATACAAAAGGCAAATTGTACTATTTATTATTCGATAACTTATAATATTTTTCTTCATTTATATTCCATCTAAATGGTAAGCCAATTATATTGCCTATTAATAAACCAAAGAATAAACCTAAATTAAAGTCATTCCTTCTGAATACTGAATAGATTATCAAAATTACCAAACTCACTATACTATTAATTATAAGATTATATAAAACGTACTTTAATTTATATTTTTTCTATTCTTCAAAGCCCTCAATTAATTCTTCATCAATTCAAATCTATGGATAAGCCTCATTGGAATTTCATACACTTCAAGAGCAACAATGGTTCCTCTTATACTGCTAAAATTATCTCTAAAATAATCAAAAATACTGTTAAAATCACTTTTATCACAAACTGTTACTGTTGAATGAAACACTGGATAACCACATTTTACAGAGTATTCAAAGCCAAAACTCCCACAATATTCATCTAACTTTTGGTGGAAACCATAGTAAAAATCAACTAAAGGTGAGGAAATACATGGGCTTGCATATATTACATCAGTATTACAAGAATGTCCATGAGTATATACGCCCAAAGATTTAAACTCAATTTGTAAAGGTGCTTTTGATTTAGCATATTCCTCGAGCCAATTACAAAGAAGTGTTTCATCAATATCCTCATAAGCAGCAATAGTCATATGTGGTGCCCATGGCTTATCAGAATAATAACTTTTCTGTATAGAATAAGCTCTTTGCTTCCATCTCAAAAGTAATTCCTCTGTTTTTTCATCAAATCTAGCTATTACACAATACTTCTTCATTGTATATCCCCCTAATTAACTTTAATCTAATTATTCATTTTTATTTTAAGTTTATACATACAATATCCAATAAAATATCCTAAAAAGTTTATTAAAAAGCATATATAAGGGGATATTGAATTAAGCGTAGAAGACGTCTCATTTATTAAGTATCTTAATCCATATATGGGGGCACCGTACCAAATTATAATAGGTGCAAGAAGCATACCGTTAAAATTAAGAATTGAAATAAGTCCTATAAGCAAATAAGTAATAATGCTTATCCCCCAATATATTAAAGTAAATTTGATATATGATTTTTCGTTTTTCAAGCCACAATAAACGCTTAGTAAAAACCAAAGAATTAAAAATGTAGTAGATACTTTTAAATTTAAAATGGTTGCATTATTCCCCATAAGGTGGTTTCCAAAATTCAATATTATAGCTGGTATGGTTATTGTAATAATAAAAAAACTTAATGCATATCTCTTATTTATTTTCACTAAATCCCCCCGTTTTATATTTAATACTCTTATAAAATACTCATTTAATTCAATACTAACATAATTTGTAAATTAATTCTATTTATTCCTTAATCAATGCATAATGCATACTTTATAATGCATACTTTATAATGCATACTTTATGAAATAACTCAGACAAGCTAAAATAATGCATAATGCATAATTAATAATGCATAATTTATGGAATAACTCAGACAAGCTGAGTTATGAAATTTATAAATTCCGACACAGGAGGAATTTACACCTTAATTCTTTCATTTTTTCATTCTTTCATTACTTCCTTTTTCAAAACTCCGTTAGGAGTTTTCTCCTTAATTATTCATTGTGCATTACCCATTATGCATTTTCCTCTAGCAATAAGTTCTTTCACTTCGATTTTGCGAATGCAAAAGAGAATCTTCACTATTTTATTTAATGAATGACGATACAGAAGGAATTTACACATAAATTATCCATTACACACCTCAATCAATGCATAATGCATAATTGATAATGCATAATTTATGGAATAACTCAGACAAGCTGAGTTATGAAATTTATAAATTCCAAAGGAATTTAATCCATAATTTTTTCATTAATTCCTTTTTCAAAACTCCGTTAGGAGTTTTCACATTAATTATCAATTACGCATTATGCATTATCCATTTTGCGCTAGCAATAAGTTTTTTCATTCTTTCATTTTTTCATTCTTTCATTTTACAAAACTCCGATAGGAGTTTTATCCTTAATTATCCATTACGCATTATCCATTATGCATTCATAACCTCTGCTCCTAGTAGGCTCTGCTTAGCCACTCTATATCAAAGTTCTCTTCTTCAAAGATTTTTTCATCTGTGATTATCATGCTAGTTGAATCTTTTCCGCTTAATATATCCTTTGAAATCTTCATAATCTCTGGACCAATTAGCGGATTACATTCTATTATGCAATTGATTTTCCCATCCTTCATAGCTAGAATCCCTTGTTTTATAGCATCTATTGATATTATTTTTATATCAACTCCTGGCTCGAACCCAAAATCCTCAATTGCTTCTATTGCTCCAAGTGCCATATCATCATTATGAGAAAATACAACGATTTGTGAAGACTTACATTTTTTATATTCTTCTTTTAAAAAATTCTCCATGACTTTTTTCCCACCTTCAATGGTGTAGTTTCCATTTTCAGATGCTACTATTTCAATATTTCTATTAGAAGCATAAATTACTTCTTCAAATCCTATTTTTCTTTCTATTGATGGTGTAGATCCAAAAATACCCTTAATCTCAAAAACACTTATATTATCTTCTAAATTTTCTAAGCACCATTTCCCAGCTCTTCTACCTTGTTCTCTCATATCACTTCCTAAATAAGTATTGTATAAGGTTTTATCTTCTATATTAATAGTTCTATCAGATAAAATAACTGGAATATTAGCATCTTTTGCTTTCTTTAATACTTCTTCAAATCCATAATCCCTTACTGGTGAAAAAGCAATAATGTCTACCTTCATATCAATAAATTCATTTAATATCTTAATTTGATTTTCATAGCTTAAATCAGCTTTAGCATAAATTAAATTAATACCAAAATCCTTTGCTGCATTTTTTATAGATACTTCATTTGCTGCTCTCCATCCACCTTCATCACCAACATTACAAAAGCCTAATGTTATTTCTTCCTTTTCAACCTTATTTTCATTTTTAAACTTATATTCATCTATATTATTTTTAGTAATTAAGCTACTTCTTAAAATAACCTTCTTAGGAATCCCCTTTTCTTTATTTAAAATATCCATTGCATATTGAATTGCTTCTTTTCCACCTGTTGGACAAGTAAATGTACAATTAAGAATGTCTTTCTCAACTAAATTTAATCCACCAGTATCCCCAGTTAACCCATCTATACCAATAAACTTTACATCTTTTTTATAATTAGAACTTTTATAAGCATTATAAGCACCTAAAGCCATGGCATCACTATGTGCAAATACTAAATCAATATTATTATTTTCTTCAAAAATTCTTTTCATTTCATCTTCTGCTTCATCACGATTCCAATTCACACTTATATCTTTCATTAAATTAATATTGTTATATTCATTAATTTTACTTCTAAATCCACTACTTCTTTCTATGCTGGCATTAGAATATAAATTTCCCTTTATTTCAACAACATTACCGCCACTATCTTTTAATAAATCTACTACACAATTCCCAACTTGCTTTCCCAAAACACTATTATCAGGACCTATATACAAGGTATAGTCATACCCCTCTACACCTCTATCTAAAACTATTACTGGAATATTTTTATATACTTCTGCAACTTTTTCTGTTACATCCTTAGAATTAGATGGAGAAATAACTAATAAATCTATGTCATATTGCATAAGCTTATCAATATCATCAATTTGCTTACTTGAACTACCTACAGCATCTAAATATATAACTTGAAGATTATCATAATTACTAGCCTCTTTCTTTATTTCTTCATTAATTTTGATTTGCCAAGGCTCCATTAACTGTGATTGAGAAATACCAATTACAAAATTTTTTTCTTCATTATTTTCTTTGCCTAAAAAATTATTATAAAAAGTGACTATAACTGCAAATACTGAAAAAACTACAAGTAATATAAGCGCAAAAAAATAAACAAAATCTTCATACTTTATCTTCATTATTCATACACATCCTATAATCATTTGGAGATATCTTCATATGCTTTTTAAATACATTGCTAAAATAATGTTGAGTACTATATCCAACTAAATTAGCAATTTCATATATTTTGATATCCGAATCTTTCATAAGCTCTATAGAATTTTGAAGTCTAACATGAGTTAAATAATCAATAAAATTCATTCCAAGCTCTTTTTTTAATAACCTGGTTAAATAAGTTTGGCTAATTCCAAGTTTATTAGATAGTGTTTCTATAGATAAGTCTGAATCATAATAATTCCTGTTAATATACTTTTGTACTTCTAAAACAATTGGAGTCTTTTTGCTTTTTTCTATTACATTCTTTTTTAACTTATTAAATGTATCTTTAATATTTATTGGATCTTTATCTAATAATGAATTTTCTATTATAATATCAATATTAAATAATTTGCTTATATTTTCCTCTAACTCTATTAATGTTTCCTTCCACTTTTTTATAGATTCAACTTCTAAAATTATAACTATTCTTGATGCTGAATATTGAAATACATATGAATTTTTAAAACTACTTACAAAATCTCTTGATATATTTATGATTCCGAAAGATACTAGTTCTTTTTCATTTTTATTAACAATACCAACAAAATTCTTTTCTAATATTTTTATAAGAGCTAGTCCCATATTATTATTGTAATTAAAGTTGAAATTTTCCATTCTAAGCTTCAGTTCATCAGAATTCAATTTCCCACTAACCCAAGCTTTAAAGAAGTTATCCTTTAAATAAGAAATATTACTTTCAAGAACTTCTTTCTTAAAATTCTCTTTTTCATTTTCTTTTTTTCTTAAAATAAATTCTTCTTTTACTTTATTAATTAAATTCTTAAAATTCTCTCTATCTATTGGCTTTAAAATATAATCAAAAACCCTAAGCCTTAATGCTGCTTGAACATAATTAAATTCATCATATCCTGATACAATTACTATAATTGGATTAAATAAAACTTTATTTATTTCTTCTATTAACTGTATTCCATTTAAAAATGGCATACAAATATCAATAAATAATATATCTGGCTTTTTTTCTTTTACTAAACTTAAAGCTTCTTCCCCGTCCTCTGCTTCACCAACTAGTTCAAAATCATTTTCTTCCCAGTTTATTGTATTTTTAATACCTCTTCTTATCCTAGGTTCATCGTCAGCAATTAAAACTTTAATCAAAAATAACTCACCCCTATTCCTTATAATTATTTTCAAGTGGTAGCCTTATTTCTACCTTAGTAAAATCCCCCAGTTTACTACAATATCTTAATCCATATGAGGTTCCATAACTAAGCTTGATTCTAGTATTAACATTAGATATGCCATAACCAGATCCACTTTCAGAATCAATATAAAAACTGTTGCTTGTTTCTAACATAGAATTTATATTTTGAAGTCTTTCTTCTGATATTCCCGCTCCATCATCTTCAACAATAATAAGAATTTCATCATCCAACTTCCTAAAATTAATTCTTATATTTCCCTTTCCCCGCTTTTCTTTTATTCCATGATAAATAGCATTTTCTACTATAGGTTGTGTTATAAGTTTTAAAATTAAAATATCCAAAATATCTTCATCATAAGTTATCTCGTAGCCTAACTTATCTTCATATCTGTATTTTTGAATAGTTAAGTAACTATTAATATGCTCGATCTCATCTCTAAGCTTAATAAATTCCTTCCCTTTACTTAGCCCAATTCTAAATACCTTAGTTAAAGCTCCAACTAAATGTACAATCTCCTTTGCATTGTAATCTTCAGCCATCCAAGCTATAGTATCTAAAGTATTATATAAAAAGTGAGGCTTTATTTGAGATTGTAAGATTTCAATTTCTGCTTTTCTCTTGCTCCTTTGCTCTTTATAAACCATATTTATAAGCTCTTTGATCTCACTAACCATATGATTAAAACTATGACCAAGTTCTCCAAACTCATTGTTATACCTTTTATCTTCAAATTTTAAGTCTAAATCCCCTGATTCTACCCCCTTCATTAATGTTCTTAATTCCTTAATAGGAGTTACTATACTATTAGTAAATAAAAGAGAAAAGAATACAGCCAATAATAAAGTTGATATAGTTATAACCAACGTAAACCTTTCCATAACGGTTATATCTTTTGAAATATCCTTAAAAGAAAAAACTCCAATACTTTTCCATCCTGTTACATCACTTGTGTTATACATAATCTTAAAGGTTTCATTATTTATAGATTTTATAAAGCTTCCATAATCATTATTAAAATTATTATTACTTATTCTATATATAATAGGATTTACAGGTGAATAAACAATATTGTTGTTATTATCTAAAAGATAAAAGAATCCAGTTTCTCCAATATAATTGTCCCTTATTATATCATCAAACTTTTTTAAATTAATATCTGCCATAATAACACCAATTATATTATTTGTATCTTTATCTATAACTGCCTTGCTAATAGTAATAATATCCTCTGCACTATAGTTTTTATAAGATTTTAAATTTCTCCCAATAGGCTTACTAAAAAAATTAACTTTTTCCTCTTGATTTATTGCTTCTACATACCATATTTCTTTTGTTAATTTATCCCTTGTCTTTTTTTCAAGATCATTACTTATATATTTATCATCATTATTTACAACTAAAAGCCCAGCAATCTCAGAATTAACCTCTGTATATATACTTAAGCTCCTCTTAATTCTATCTTCTAGGATTTTCGCTTCATTTTCTGTTAATGTATCTTCTTGATTTAAGAAATTTATTATATCCTCAGAATTTGAAATATACATTAAAATATTTTCAACAGATTTAATATAATTATCTATATTAATTTCTATTTGATTTATCATTTGGCTAGTATGCTGATCAACCTTGCCTTCTACAATTCTTGTATAAACTAAATTAGAAAATACACCTAAAGTAGTTATAGGTAAAAACATGATAACTAAAAAGAATATTAAAAGTCTATTTCTTATAGTTTTCTTAAACATAATCTTCTGAATACCCCCTATATGAATTATACCTTTTGCTAACAGTAAATGGAATATTTTACAAATAAAAATAGTAGATAAATTATATAATTTATCTACTATCTTTATTTAAGAAGTATTGGTTCATTTTAATTATCCCTATAATCTATAGTTATTAAATAAGTCAATTGATTAAAATTTAAATGTATCAGGATCTGGTCCTGTTCTAAGATTTTTATTCATATCATCGATTAATTTAACTTCTTCATTAGTTATCTCAAAATCAAATACATCTGCATTTTCTTTAATTCTCTCTTCATGTACAGACTTAGGAAAAACTACAATTCCTTTTTGTAATAACCATCTAATTATTACTTGTGCCACTGATTTATTATACTTCTTACCTATTTCTTTTATCACATCGTTTTCTAAGCATACACCTGAACCAAGGGGAGACCATGCTTCTAACACTATTCCTTTTTCTTTACACATTGCTAAAATATCATTATCTTGCATTTGTGGGTTAAACTCCATTTGGTTAACAGCTGGAACAACCTCTGTATTATCTAATAAATCTTGAAGATGGTGGGTTTTAAAGTTTGAAACCCCAATTGCTTTAGCTCTTCCACTTTTATAAATCTCTTCCATAACCTTATAGGCTTTAATATACTTATCCTTAACTGGCCAATGTATTAAGTATAAATCTACATAATCTAATCCAAGCTTATTTAAACTAGATTCAAAGGCTTCCATTACTCTTTCATCTCTCATATCCTGATTCCACAACTTTGTTGTTATAAATAATTCTTCCCTTGGAATTCCACTTTCTCTTATTGCTTCACCAACAGCTTCCTCATTTTTGTATCCTGCTGCAGTATCTATATGTCTATAACCAGCTTTCAATGCAGCCAATACAGCTTTTTTTGTTTCTTCTCCAGTTCTCCAGACTCCAAGTCCAAACTGATAAATTCCATTCCCAGTATTCATTGTTATCTTACTATTTATATTCATAGTACACCTCCTAAGTAATTTATTACTTTTTATTATATCAAAAAAATTTAGAAAATAATGAAAATTAAAATTTTAACAATAAACCCCGCAGATATTATTGTAATATTTATGAAAGTATTCAATAAAAATATATTTAGATATAGATAAATTATTTTAGACTTTTTTAAAATATAATGATAAAATATATATATAATTATATTTTAGAGGTGGTTTAATGATTGGGTATTCAGATTCTAATGAGAATAAAATTAATAAACTCTTAAACTATGTTCATGCATTCTTTCTATCAAGTATATATTTTGGAATATGTAATATACTATTCATTTTACCAGTTTATTTATTAGAACTAAACTTCTATATTATATTTATATCCTTAGTATTTTTAGGTCCAGCTTTAGTTGCATTATGTTCTTTTATAAATAAACTAATCTTTGATGAATGTTTTGCAGTGACTAAAGAGTTTTTTAGAGGATATAAAAATAACTTCCTAAGTTCATTAAAAGTATGGATCCCTCTATTAATCATAGCTTCTATAATTATTTTCGATTTAAGATTATGTTTAGCAAATGGTAAATTCACATTATTAATTATCCCACTAACTATAATGTTAATAATAGATATAATTTTAATGTCATATTCATTAGTAATCATATCTAAATATAAGATTAAGACTTTAGATACTTTAAAGCTTTCATTATACCTTCTAATAAGAAACCCTTTTACTTCAATATTAAATTTAGCTATTATAATATTATGTACCTTTATTTTAATAAACTCTAAATCAATAATTGCATTTTTCATTGTAAGTATTGGTTGTTTTTTAGTTATAAAAAATATGAAGAATTTATTTTTCTTTATAGATAACACTTATTTAAAATAATAAATAATGTGAAAATATATTATTTAAATAATCAATAACAGAAAGGAGATTTCTTAGAGTTTTTATCTTCTCTAAGAATAATTACTACAGATATGATACATATAAAAGATTTAAAGGATGGTATTTCAGTTTTTAAAGCCCTAAGTTCAGAGGTAAGAATAGATATATTAAATTTGCTTTCTGAATATAAACAATTAAATATAAATGAATTATCTGAAAAGCTTAATTTAACCAACGGCGCTTTAACTATGCACATAAAAAAATTAGAAGAGTGTGGACTTATAGTTACAAATAATTTAACTGCTAAACATGGATTACAGAAGATTTGTTCTTTACATGAAGATAAAATTATAATAGATATGGAATTAGACACCCCTGAAAACTCTTATGATTTAGATTTATCTATAGGACACTATTCTTCTTACGAAATAGAGCCAACTTGTGGTATTGCAACTAAAGATAAGTTAATTGGTGAAGTTGATAATCCAAATTATTTTGCAGATCCAGAAAGAATAAATGCATCTATACTTTGGTTTACTAAAGGATTTATAGAATATAAAATTCCCAATTATTTAAAACCTACTCAAAAGTTTTCAGAAATTCAACTTTCTATGGAAATAAGTTCTGAAGCTCCTGGTATATGTAATGATTGGCCTTCTGATATTAACTTTTCTATAAATGATATAAATCTTGGAAGTTGGACCAGTCCTGGAGATTTCGGAGATAGCAAAGGCCTTCTTACCCCTTCTTGGTGGTTTCCAAATTGGAATCAATATGGACTTTTAAAATTGCTATCAATAAACCAATATGGGACTTTTATAGATGGATTAAAAATATCAGATGTAACATTAGACGATTTAAATTTAAGTTATAAAAGCGATCTTTCCTTAAAAATATCTGTTCCTGAAAGTGCAAAACATATAGGGGGGTTAACTATTTTTGGTAAAGATTTTGGAAACTACAATCAAGGTATCCATATGCGCGTTATATATAACTAAAAGTGGAGAAATAATTTATTCTCCACTTTTTTTATTAGTATATATTAATTTCATATCACTTATCCCTTAATACCAGTAATAGCAATAGATTCTATTATCCACTTTTGGAAGATTATAAAAACTATTATTATTGGTACCATTGACATAATGGATGCAGCCATAATTAGTGGAAAATCTGTTTGAATAGCGTATGTTGCATTAAAGGATTGTATAACCGTTTGTATCGTCATTCTTTCAGGTGTATTTATATATATAGAAGGAGCTAAGTAGTCGTTCCATATTCCCATAAACCAAAGAATAACTTGAGCTGATATTGCTGGCCCTGATAATGGTAATATTATCTTATAATATATTTTAAAGAATGAGCATCCTTCTAATCTTGCTGCTTCAATAAAATCAGTTGGTATGCTTTGCATGTATTGCCTTAAGAAGAATATCATACTAACATTACCAAATAATCCTGGAATTATTAATGGCTTTAATGTATCAACCCACCCTATTTTTGAAAAAATTATAAATTGAGGTATCATAATTATAGCGAAAGGAATCATCATAGTTCCAAGCAATGCTAAGAAAATAGTATTTTTATGTGGATATCTTAATTTGGCAAAAGAAAATGCTGCTAAGCTTGATGTAAATGTACCTATTGTAGTTACTAATACACATACTATTAAGCTATTTTTTAATCCACTTAATAAAGGTCCTTTTGTCCATATCTCTGAATATTTAATCCAATTAATTTCGGATGGTATCCATACTGGTGGCATTGCAAAGACTTCTAATTTGTTTTTTACTGAAGTTGATAACATCCAAATCAAAGGAACTATCATAACTAATGAGCCAGCTAAAAGTACTAAGAATAAAATAAAATTAACTAATTTATGCTGCTTTTTACGGCTATGGGTCTTTGTTTCTTTTTGATTTTTCTTAACACCTATATTTTTTTCAACATTTAGCATTAATTTCACCTCCTACTCTCCAAATACTTCATTACCTTTATATTTAAATTGAATTAAAGTTATTGTAAATATAAAGATAGCTAATAACCATCCTACAGCACTTGCATAACCCATTTGATAGTTTTTAAATGCCTTATCCCATAAATAATAAACAATAGTTGCAGCACTATAATTAACACCACCGTTATCAACCATTATTGAAGGTTCAATAAACATTTGTGATCCACCTATAATACTTGTAATAATCAAGTAGAAAGTAACAGGTTTTAAAGTTGGTATAGTAATATATCTAAATAATTGAAAAGTATTAGCTCCATCTATTTCAGCTGCTTCTTTTAAGTCCTTTGGAATACTTTGTAATCCTGCTAAATATAGTAGCATAGATGTACCTAATCCCTTCCATATAGTCATGGCCATAATAGCTGGTTTAACTGTAGTCTCATTATTTAACCAGTTTGGACCATCTATTCCAAATATACTTAATACTTGATTTAATAATCCATAATCACCGTTATAAACCCATCTCCATAATATAGACACTGCTGCAATAGATGAAATAACTGGAATATAGTATAACACCCTAAAAGTGTTCTTTCCTGGAATATCTCTGTTCATGGCAAGTGCTAATAATAAAGATAATACAAGTCCTATCGGTATCCCTATCATCATAAATAAAGTATTCCATATAGATTTCCAAAAGTTTGTGTCTGCAAAGATTTCTTTAAAATTTTGTAATCCTATGAATTCAGCTTTCCCTATTGATGTCCAATCTGTAAATCCAGCATAAAGTGAGAAAAGTAATGGTACAAATGCAAATAAGAAAAATTGTAATACAGGTGCAAGAACGAATAAATATCCTTCTCTTCTTTCTTTTGCATAATATCCGGATTTAAACTTAGATTTAGCTTTTAACTCCATAACGCCCTCCCATATATTCAACATAAGTGCTAGGGTTTCTCCCTAACACTTATTTGAAATTATTTTAATTCTTAGCTTTTTCTTTTGCTTCTTTTTCGATTGCCTTATCTAAAAGAGCTTGCATTTCAGGTTCAACTTTTTCACAATAATCCTTAGCTGAAATTTTGCCATCTAATACATCTTGGATTCCTTCAAAGAATTTGTTATACCATTCAGCATTATATGTTCTTTCTCCTGGAAGCGGCTTACCATATTTTTCAATTAAATCAATAAATACTTGTTTATTCTGAGGATTATTATCTGTATTTAAATAATAATCTTTAGCTAATGATTTTATATTTGGAACTTGTATTTGTTTATCTGCTACCATCTTATTTGCATCAACATCTGTAGATAAGAAAATAGCTAAATTAACTGCCTCTTGAGGGTATTTAGTATTTGCTGAAACTGCGAAACCAACTGATCCTAACCAACTAGATGTTTCTCCTGTAGATCCTGCTGGCCAAGGGATTAAGTCATACTCAAATGGAAGCTCTTCAAATGCTGCTATATCCCAAGGAGCAACTGCAAAGAAAGCTAACTGTCCTTTTATCCATCTTTGATAAGTATCTAAAGTTTGTGCTTGTTCTGCTGATGGTGTAATTTTATATTTTAATGTTTGATCTGCAAAGAATTGAAGTGCTTCTACAAATTTTGGATCTGTTACTGTAACTTTAGTCGCATCTTCATTTAGCCAATCTGCACCATTACTATATACGAATGGTTGAAGTGACCAGTTAACATTTAAACCAGTTCCCCAAGAAGAATCCTCTCCACCTGTATCATTAGTAAGTTTTTTAGAAACTTCCATGAATTCTTCCCATGTATATGGCTTTTCTTTATCTGGCAAAGGAATTCCTAACTTCTCAAATAATGTCTTGTTATATCCAAAACCAAAAGGACCTACATCTTTTGGCAATGCATATAAACTTCCTTCTCCAATTAATTCTCCATCATATTTATATTTCTTTAATGCAAGTTCCCAAATATCATCTAAGTTAATAATTCCATCAGCCTGTGCTTTTTCAATATATTCATCTAAATTGAGCATTTTACCTGAATTAACCCATGCCTTTACATCTCCAGGTCCCATATAAACAACATCTGCCATAGTATTAGAAGCCATTGCAGCTTGAATTTTTTGACCATATTGATCTTGCGTAGTTGAAACAAGCTTAACTTTAACATCTGGATATTTTTCTTCAAATTTTTTTATAACTTGCTCATAAACTTCTGTTTCTTGAGGTTGTCCAAAACCCATCCATGTTATTTCTTTTTTTCCATCAGTAGTTTTAGCTCCTTCACCCTTGGAACTATTGCCACATCCTACTAAAATAAGAGCTGTAGCCATCATAGCAAAAAATCTTTTTGACCTTTTTAACATAAATAACCCTCCCAAATTAAATTATTCTCTTTTATACCTCTAAAATTTAACAATATATCTATAAGTTTAAACTTCAAATTCCTTATTATCTTTTGAGGGAACTCCAAAATTAGGTGTTCCATCATCATTCCAATAAATAATTTCAACTCTTGCATGCCTATTTGGGTCTGATAAAGGATCTCCCTTTAACTCTAAATAATTTCTAGAATGGTAAACTAGTAAATCTAATTTTCCATCTTCTGATATTGTGAAACTATTGTGTCCAGGTCCATATTGCTTATTTTCATAAGAAGATTTAAATACTGGTTCTTTTGCTTTAACCCACGAATTTTTATCTAAAAGATTACTATTTTCATTTGCTATTAACATTCCCATACAGTAGTTTTCATCTGTAGCACTAGCAGAATATGTTATAAATATCTTTCCATTCTTTTTAATAACTGCAGGTCCTTCATTTACCCAATACAATTTTGTTTCCCAATCATATTCTGGCTTTGATAATAAAACAGCTTTACTTTTCAACGTCCATGGATTTTCCATTTCAGCTATATAAATGTTTGAATTAGATTTAGGTTCAACTTCACCTTCTTCTTGGGCCCATACATAATATAATTTGTCATTATGTGAAAAAGTAGTAGCGTCTAATGAAAATGAATCCCATCCTGTATCAATTCTTCCCTTTTCAATCCACTTCCCTTTTAAAGGGTCCTCATCTTCACATTCGATTACATACATCTTATGATTAAATGTTTTTCCAGTAATATTTTTATCTGGAGCTGCTGCAAAATATATATACCATTTATTATTGATATAATGAATTTCTGGAGCCCATATTAATTGACTCATTTCTCCTGATTGGTGTTTTTCCCATACTTTAAAAGTCTCTGCATCTTGTAAATCATTTATTTTTTTTGCTCTCCTAAGTTCTATATAATCAAATGAAGGTACTGAAGCCGTAAAATAATAATAACCATCTATATGCTTATATATACAAGGATCTGCTCTTTGAACTACAATTGGGTTATTGTAGATATTACTTACCATAAATTCTCCTCCAAATTCGTACTGTAATTTTCTGTGTAACTTTTTAAATATTATTCAACTAAAATAGCCTACTGATACTCTTTGTACATATTAAAAACATGGTAGGTTCTCGTTAAAACCATTTTTTATCTTCTGTCAATATAACTACTTATAATACGTTTACAATTTCAGCTGAATTAGTAATATTAATACTGAAATCTTAATTGTTTTAGAGCTTGTACAATATCTCCATTTGTATCGTTTACATTGGGTGTGTAAATTTTTTTGAAACATATATTTCCTCATAAATACTTCTTCCTAGATGCTTATAAAAGTTCTATTTATTTCTTTATTCATCTTAGAAAGTTTTTTCAATATTTAAGCCCTCTCTCACCCCTTAGTTATATATAATAAAATCTACATTTATAATATACTATTTTTTATTATAATAGTCAATAAATTGTTTTAGATAAACCTAAAATAATTTAATTATATTCTATTATTTTTAGATTTTAAATAGCTTTTTCTAGCATTTAGATACTTAATTTTACTTAAAAAAATAAAAATAGATATTATTTTATAGTTTGTTAAAATAATACCTATTTCAGGAAATTCCCATAGATTTATTATATATTTTTATATAATATTAGTGTATTTAATTTTTAATTCCCCATAAAGCTACACCATTATCACTACCCATAAGGGTAAAAGTCATAGTATATGCTTTTTTATTTATATCATATTGCTTAATAAATACCCCTTTGTACTCTTCTCCATCTATGTTAATATTTATTTTATTTCCATCTTTAAATTCAAAAGTCCCATCAACATCTCCTGTTATTGTTCCATTCTTATTTAATTTTATATTTACAAATTCTCTAACAAAATCAAATATTTCTCTTCCATGATTAATAAAACTATATTCACCTAAAATATCTTTTTCTTTATACTCATCAATAACTTCTCCAATATATCTATATGGAGAAACTACAAACCAACCATCCTCATTTAAATACATTTGATGAACTCTAACTTGATGAGATTCACCTGTATCAGGAAACCTAGTATGAAATATTAAAAAATATCTCTCTGTTTCTTCATCATAATAAACAGAATTGTGTCCTGGTGATACATATCCTCGATCTGATGGATCTAAAAAGGTCTCATCTACGTCACTATTTACTGGGTATCTAAAATTTCCAAATAGTTTATTACCGTAATTCATAATATATTGATTTTGTGATGCTAATGCTTTTCCTCTTACCCCTTTTGATTCAATCATATCATTTCCCATGGCATCATAATATGGCCCATCTGGATTTTTAGATCTAGCTACTCTCATATTATAACCAGCATCCGCTGTTAAACCTCCAAAAGATAGGAATAAGTAATAATATCCTGTTTCGCTGCTATAAGTAACATATGGTGCTTCTATTTGAGAGTGATATCCACCTAATAATTTTTTGCCATAAGTTCCTTGTCCATCTAATATAGACCCATTGTTAGGATTTAATTCCAATATAAATATTCCCCCTGAATATGAACCATACATCATCCAAAATCTGCCTTCGGCATCATAAAAAATAGCAGGATCTATAGCATTAGGATTTATATTTGCATCATATATTTTTTCTTCTCCATTTTCATCTAAGTATTTTAACTCTTCTTTTCCACTAGATTTTACTAATAATCCTAAATTTTTAAAGGGTCCATCAATACTATCTGCAACTGCATACCCTATGGCCCCTTGTGGAGATGATCCTTCACATACACAATAATATAAATAATATTTTCCATCATTTAATTTTATCCAATCACTAGCCCAAAAAGTAGAAGTTTGCCCCCATTCTAATGCTTCTTTTAACTCTAATTTTATATTATCAAATAACTTTTGATTTATAACAGAGTCTGAAATACTTGTCCAATTTATTAAATCTGTTGATTTAGCCTCAGCCATATGTGATCCAGTTATATAAAAGGTATCATCTACTCTTATAACTGCAGGATCATGAACAGAAACATTTTGAAAATTTATATCAACCTTCTCATCTTTTGAGTCGCAGCCAACATTACTTAAAATTAAGCCTGTAATAACTGCTACTGAAATATATTTATTTATGAATTTATTCATACACTCCTCCTTAATTTAGATTTTTATATGTTATCCTAGATGAGAATTTTTTGTTATTCATTTTATATTCTAGTAAAATAAATACTATATCTTTCGTGATGAATTTTATAAAATGGTATTAGCTTTATGAAATCCTCATTATTATCATTGGTGAATTTAAGTTTAAACTCTAAATCTTTATCTCTTAATTTCTCTATATTGTTTAATAAGCCTCTATCTTCACCAGATATTTTAGGAATACTTATGCCCATATGATTATTTAAGCTTAAATGATCTTCTACTATATCACTTTCTGGAAAGTTTTCTCTCCCCAATGCTCCTGCTAACACTAGAGGTCCATACATAAAACAAACTTTATTTTTATCTTCTCTTGATTTATAGATGTGTAAATTCATATTTAAATCTATATCTAAAGTATCTCCCTTTTGCCACACCTTACTTATTGAAATATATCCTTTTTCTTTTTTAAAAGGTATTTCATTATTATTTAACATAACTTTAATATCATTATTTATCCAATATGGAACTCTTATTTTTATTTCATAATCATGATTATTACTTTCTTCTATTATTATTTTAGTTTTTTCTTCTCTTGGGAAATCTGTAATTTGATTTATTTTTATATTTTTATCTTCTATTTCTAGACTAGAACTTATAAATAGATTAATATATAGAGAATTATCATCTAAATAATATATGTTTTTCGTGTACTTACCCGGATTCTCCATACCTGTTCCTGTACAACACCAAAATGAATTATCTGGTGAACAATATACCTTAAAATGACCTGGTTTTGTGGATACAAAATATGTTTTCATTCCACTTACAGGATCTTGTGATGCAAGTATATGATTATATAATGCTTTTTCATAATAATCCATATACTTACTCTCTTTATTCCACTTATATAGATACTCTGTAAGCTTTAGCATATTATACGTATTACATGTTTCGGCTGTTGTAACCCCTAAAGCTTCACTTCCTATTTTACCAAAATGCTCATCTATACTATTTCCACCAATTGCGTATGATCTTTCACTTGTAACTATATGCCAAAAATACTCACTTGCCTTCCTATATTTCTCTTCCTTTGTTATATCATAAAGCTTTGCAGCTCCAAGAATTTTAGGAATTTGTGTATTAGCATGTTTCCCTTCAAGTTCATCTTTCTCATTCATAAGCGGATATATAATTTCCTTATCTATAAATCTTATTGCTAAATTTAAGTAATCTTCATCTTTAGTTATTTCGTATAAATCTCCCATTACCTCGCACATTCCACCATGCTCACAATAAAGCATTCTATCAAATTCGTCTTCTGATAGATTATTTAATCCTTCCTTTGCCCAATTTGATAACTTTATTAATATCTCTAAAGCCTTTTTATTATTTGTTAACTTATATGAATCTAAAAGCCCTGAGTAAATTTTATGAATACTATACCAAGGAACCCAACTACCACCTAATTCAAATCTCGTTACATTAAAAGTTTTACTAAAAACTTTATCAAAGCAGTCTCTTTTAAATCCGCTTACGTAATCACTGCCTTCTATATCTTGTAAATATCCTAATTCATCTATTGTATACTCTAACTTTTCTTTAATTTTTTCATCTTCTGTTGCTACATACATATATGATAATGCTGAAAGATAGTGTCCTAGAGAGTGTCCACTTATTTCCCGTTCTTCCCATCCACCATATCTCTTATCTTTAGGCTCTAATCCTATTGCTTCATAACATGGAGCCAATAACCTATCAGCATTTAAATAAAGTAAATATTCTTTTCCTTTATTTTGGGCTTCTTTAAATATTCCACTTAATAATCTTATTTTACTCATATATTAACCTCTCAATTTTTAATATAAAAAATAATACCAATCCTCATACTAGTAGTACTTAAATTGATATTATTTTTTATTTATTATTTTACCAATACCTGTTTTTATTAGGACAATAGTTCTTTTTTACGGCAGCTCTAATTTCTACGAAGCATCCACATAATTTACACATTCCATTTATTAGTAAGTCACATTCTTTACATATATTTAATCTTCTTTTATATTCTTCATCACTAGATTTAATATAGTCATCTATTGCTGAAATATATTCCTTCATATGGATATATTCTGCTTCACTTAAAACTTCGTCCATAAGACATCTTTTGCAAAATACTTTACTCATATTATTCAATAATAAATCTCATAACACTGCATTTTGGAATTGTGAAACTTAATCCATTTTCTGATACAGTAAAGTTATTGAATTCTTCAATCTTAACTAAATTGGACTCTTCAAATGTATTGCAAGCATTCATTTCATTAGTTAATATATTTGCTGTAATCTTGGTAGGCTTTTTACCTAGCAATTCTGTTTCTACCTTATAATCATCACTGATAGATAGATTATTAATAGTAAATATTATTCTACCATCCTTATCTACTGAAGCTGATTCATGTAAATTAGGCACTAAATTTTCCTCTTCTAATCCTATTTCTTTACTTTCAATATAACTTTCTAATAAAGTTGCTTCTTGATGATCCTTATACATATTAAATACATGATAAGTTGGTGTTAACACCATATTTTCACCTTCTGTTAATATAACAGCTTGTAATACATTTACAATTTGAGCTATATTGGCCATTTTTACTCTTCTTGAGTTTTTATTGAAAATATTTAAGTTAATACCTGCAATAAGAGCATCTCTCATTGTGTTTTGTTGATATAAAAATCCTGGATTACTTCCAACTTCTACATCATACCAGCTACCCCATTCATCTACAATTAAATCTACTCGTTCTTCTTTATCATATTTATTCATGATATTTATGTGATTTTTTATAAACTCATCCATTCTAAGAGTCTTTTTCAGTGTTTTATACCAAGTCTCATTATCAAAATCTCTTGCATCGCCTTTTTTAGCCCATTCTCCAGGTAAAGTATAATAATGTAAGCTTAAACCATCCATAAAATTGCCAGCTATTTTCATTACTTCTTCTGTCCAATTATAATTATTATCAGGTGGCCCACATGCTATCTTATATAATTTGTTTCCTGGATAGTTTCTGCAATAAGTTTGATATCTTCTATACATATTAGCATAGAATTCTGGAGTCATATTTCCACCACAGCCCCAATTTTCATTACCTATCCCAAAATACTTAACCTTCCAAGCTTCTTCGTGTCCATTTTCTTTTCTAAGATCAGCCATTGGAGATACTCCATCAAAAGTTAAATACTCTACCCATTCTGACATTTCTTGAACTGTACCACTACCTAAATTACCATTTATATAAGGTTCACATTCAAGCTGTCTACATAACTCCATAAATTCATGAGTTCCAAAGCTATTATCTTCTAAAGTTCCACCCCAATGAGTGTTTATAAGTTTCTTTCTTTTTTCTTTTGGTCCAATCCCATCTTTCCAATGATATTCATCAGCAAAGCAACCACCTGGCCATCTTAAAACTGGAATCTTTATTTCTTTTAAAGCTTGTACAACATCTATTCTCATACCATTTACATTAGGTATATCAGAATCCTCTCCAACATATATACCTTCATAAATACATCTTCCTAAATGTTCTGAAAAATGTCCGTATATCTCTTTACTTATTTTTGAAAGTTTTTTCTCAGTATTTATTATATATTTAGCCATTTTCTCACTCCTTAGTTTTTATCTCTTATTTATTTAACATCCAATAGATGCTATTCCACTTTAACTCATTTGAAAAGTCTCTTATATTAGTATTTTCCCCTATAACAACTGCTTCTAAGCCATACATATCTGCAATATCGCATAATTGTTCTGAATCAACAACATATGAAAATGAAGTATGATGAGCTCCACCAGCTAATATCCATGCTTCAGCACCAACTTTTAATGATGGTTCTGGTGTCCATAAAACTCTAGCAACAGGAAGATTTGGTAAATCATTTTTTACTTCCTTTGCATTTACCTCATTTATTATTAACCTCATTCTTCCACCTAAATCTATTAATGAAGCACATACAGCCTTGCCTGCTTGACCATTAAATATAAGTCTAGCTGGATCATTTTTTCCTCCTATTGATAAAGGTTTTACATCTATTCTAGGTTTATTATCAGCAATAGTAGGACATACTTCTAGCATATGAGCTCCTAATATCATTTCATTATTTGGCTCAAAATGATAAGTGTAGTCTTCCATAAATGAAGTTCCAATATTACTTGACATTATCTTCATTAACCTAACTAAACCAGCAGTTTTCCAATCTCCTTCTCCGCCAAATCCATATCCATCTTCCATAAGCCTTTGTACTGCTAAGCCTGGTAATTGTTCCATTCCATGTAGCACTTGGAAATTAGTTGTGAAAGCTGTATATTGTCCTTTTTCAAGAAATCTTCTTAGTGCAATTTCTACTTTAGCTTGGTATCTTATAGAGTCTCTAACACTACCCTCTATTTTTCCTTCTTCACAAATATCATATTTTTCTTCATATACCTTAATCAAATTATCTACTTCTTCTGTTGTAACTTTATCTATCTCTTCTACTAAATCACCAATACCATATGCATCACAAGTCCATCCAAGTTTTATTGTTGCTTCAACCTTATCTCCTTCAGTTACAGCAACATCTCTCATATTATCATCAAATCTAGCTATTTTTATATTTTGTCCTTCTACGAATGCAGTTGCAACATTCATCCATTTATTAATATCCTTATGAACTTCATTGTCTTGCCAATGTCCAACTACAACTTTTCTCTTATTTTTCATTCTTGTATTTATAAATCCAAACTCTCTATCTCCATGAGCTGATTGATTTAAATTCATAAAGTCCATGTCAATACTTTCCCATGGTATATCTCTATTAAATTGTGTGTGTAAATGAAGCTGTGGCTTATTTAAAATTGACAAACCTCTAATCCACATTTTTGCTGGTGAAAAAGTATGCATCCATGTAATTATTCCTGCACAGTTTTCATCATTATTTGCCGCACTACAAACCTCATATATTTCTTTAGAATTTCTTACTGTTGGTTTATAAACTATATTATATTTAATTTCTTCTATTCCATTTAATCCTTCTACGATTTGTTTAGAATCTATAGCAACTTGCTTTAATGTTTCTTCTCCATATAAATCTTGGCTACCTGTTACAAACCAAAAATCATATTCTTTACTTTTTAACATATCAATCCCTCCTACCCTCTTATTTTAAATTAATTATTTTTGTCCATAGTATGCATTCTTCCCATGTTTTCTATAGTAATGTTTATCTTGAAGTTCTTTATCTATTGGAGTTATACTATTATTTAAGCTTTCTGTCATAAGAGCCATTTTAGCAACCTCTTCTAATACTACTGCATTTGAAACTGCTTTACTTGGAGTTTCTCCCCATGAAAAAGGCCCATGACTTCCAACTATTATTCCTGGAACGCTTAACACTTCTATACTTTTTGATTCTAAGGTTTCTATTATTACAAAACCTGTATTTCTTTCATACTCTGTTTTTATTTCTTCATTTGTTAGTTTTCTAGTACATGGAACAGAGCCATAGAATGTATCAGCATGAGTTGTCCCATATGAAGGAATATCTCTTTTTGCTTGTGCCCATGATGTAGCAAAAGTTGAATGAGTATGAACTATTCCTCCTATATTAGGATACTTTTTATAGAGTTCTATATGAGTAATTGTATCTGATGAAGGTCTTAGACTTCCTTCAACTACATTGCCTTCTAAATCTACAACTACCATATCCTCTTCTTTCATATTGTCATAACTTACTCCACTTGGCTTTATAACTACTAAGCCTTTTTCTCTATCTATTCCACTAACATTTCCCCAAGTTAAAACAACTAAATTATTTTTAACTAGGGCTAAATTTGCTTCAAAAACTTCTTTTTTTAATGATTCAACCATACAACCTCCTAAAGTTTTCTCATTTTCTTCAAATCTTTCATTACATTATTTTCGCCTCTTCCAAAGTAGTCATGTAATCTGTCATAATGAGAATAAATTTTTGAATAAATTTCTACATTTTCAGATATAGGTGTTATTACTTCATCTAGTAATTTAGGTATTACTTTTGCTGCTTCATGTATTGACTCAAAACCTCCATTATCCTTTCCTGCTACAACTGCACCAAACATAGCTGATCCTAAAGCTGGTGTTTGAGATGATTTAGAAATTCTAATTGGAAGATTAGTTACATCAGCATAAATTTGAATTAGCATTCTATTTTTTTGTGGTAGTCCTCCACAAACATATAATTCATTTATTTCAATACCATGGTTAACAAATGTGTCTACAATTTTTTTATGTCCATAAGCTGTAGATTCAATTAAAGCTCTATATATTTCTTCTGGTTTTGTATTTAAATTCAATCCTAGTATAAGCCCAGTTAAATCTGTATCTACTAAAACAGTTCTATTACCATTTAACCAATCTAATGCTAAAAGTCCTGAATCCCCTGGATTTAATTTTTCTGCCTTCATTGTTAAATATTGATGTATATTTAAGCCTAGCTTGTCCGCTTCATTTATATAAGATTGTGGCACACAATTTTTAACAAACCATGCAAATATATCTCCAACAGCTGATTGTCCAGCTTCATATCCATAAAGACCTGATATTATACCATCTTCTACATATCCACAAATACCTGGTACTACTACCTCTTTATCTGATAAAACCATACTACATGTTGAAGTTCCCATTATCATAACCATCTTTCCAGGCTCTGTAACTCCCATTGCTGGAACAGCAACATGGGCATCTACATTTGCTATAGCAATTGGCATTCCTGGATTTAATCCAATTTTTTTAGCCATTTCTTCAGTTAACTCTCCTGCTTTTTCTCCTAAGCTAGTAACTTCACAATCATATTTCTCTTCAAATAGGTTTTCTAATCTTGGATCTAAAGCCTTTAAAAATTCTTTTCTTGGGAATCCTTCTTGTTTATGCCAAACTGCTTTATATCCTGCTGTACAACTATTTCTAGTTTCTTTTCCTGTAAGCTGCATTATTACCCAATCTGTTGCTTCTATAAATTTATCTGTTGCTTCATAAACTTCTGGATCTTCATTTAATACTTGCCATACTTTTGGAATAAACCATTCTGAAGAAATTTTCCCACCATATCTACTAATAAATTTTTCACCCATATTATTTGCTATTTCGTTTAACTTATTAGCCTCATCTTGAGCTGCATGATGTTTCCATAGCTTAACATAAGCATGAGGATTACTTTTGAATTCATCTAAGTAACAAAGAGGAGTACCATCCTTCTTCATAGGTAATATTGTGCATGCGGTAAAATCAATTCCAAGACCTATAACATCATTTGCACTTATTTCTGCTTTTTCAATAACTTTTCTAACTACATATTCTAATACATCTATATAGTCCTTAGGATGTTGCAAAGCCCAAAAAGGTTCTAGTTTCTTACCACATGGCAATTGTTCAGACATAACTAAATGTGGATATTCCATCATTTCTGATGCAACTTCTTCCCCTGTGTTAATGTTAAGCAATAATGCTCTAGCAGATTCAGTACCATAGTCTACTCCAATAGAATATTTACTCATAAATTACCCTCCATTTAATATATATAAATATAAAAGATCTTAAATTAAACATATTTAGTACGTACAATTATGAAATATATATTTATATTACGTACAATTAAATAATAACAAATTAAGCATATAATGTAAACATTTAAACTTAAAATTTTATTATAATTTTCAGACAAATATAACCCTTATAAAAAAAGTAAGTATTAACCTTTAATCGTTAATACTTACTTTAAACTATTTATATAATATTAATTTATATTTTTTACACTATCCTTTTTAACTATCATTGGATCATATACGTAATTTACATTATCCATTTCTTTATTAATTAATGATACTAACATTTCCGCTGCCTTTTTTCCCATTTCTTCTTTAGGATGATTTATAGTAGTTATTCCATAATCTAATATTTGAGAAATAGTTTCATCATTATCATATCCAACAATAGATAAATCTTCTGGTATTTTTAACCCTAACTCTTTAGCAACTTTATTTACTTTTATAGCTGTTTTGTCATTATAACATACAATAGCTGTTGGCCTATTAGCTCTACTTAGTATGCTCTTTGAAAAAGCATATACATAGAAGTCTTCTTCATAAGTTTTAAAGTTTCCTATTATTGTACTATCAATTTCTATTTTATTTTCTTCTAGTGCCGTTAAATACCCTTTCTTACGTTCTAGCCCTTGTATATCATCTTCTTTAAAAATTCCAGCAATTTTTTTATGACCTAAATTAATTAAATAATTACAAAGTTTATAAGTTCCTTTTTCGTCATCCATTATAACATAAGAATGCTTTTCCTTATCATATGTTGCATTTATCATTAAATATGGTATATTGCTTTTGTCTAATTCCTTATAATAATCCTCATTAGTATTTCCTAAAGCACTTGCTGTTGGCTCAATTATTGCTCCAGCAACATCATATTCCAATAGTTTCTTTAACTGTTCTCTTTCTTTGTCCTTATCATTATTTGTGTTTAATAATAATATATCATAACCATGTTCATTTAATGTTTCTTGAATCCCTTTAATTAAATATGGAAATATATACTCAGATATATATGTTGTTATTACTATAATAAGCTTACTATGTGTCTTTTTTGATTTATCTAATGTTTTAACATAAGCACCTTTACTTTTTTCTCTATAAATATATCCTTCCTTTTCCAATTCCACTATTGATTGTCTTACAGTATGTCTACTTACAGAGAAAATTTGGCCAATCTCTTGTTCAGTTGGCAGCTTTTCATTTTCCTTTATTTCGCCCGACAATATTTTATCTTTATAAAATTCAAATATTTCTATGTATTTTATTTTTTTATCCATATTTCAAATACCTTTCTTATATTGTACTTACAATTATATTATATATTAAAAGTTGTTTGCAATATATTGTTTTATGTATAATTTTTTACAATACCTTCTAATTATTATTTTCTTAGAATAATACTCCCCAGTTTAGTCAATAATCAAAACAGATTATTAAAGGGAGGCCAGTATTTTGGAAAAGAAAAAAAGACTAATAATCCTATCAGGGATAATTCTTCTACCTATATTTTTACTAGTTTATCAAATTTCTTATAATCTTAATAAAGCTAAAAATGATATAGAAGCTGATAAACCCATTCTTTCAGATTTGCCTACAAATGATGTTCCTACTTCAAGTGAGGATACAAATGATGATATCACAGAAAATTTTGATTCTACAAACCTTTTAGATGTTTCAAAGTCAATTTCAATAGAATCATATAAATCAACTTTGACAACTTATCAGTATCAAGTTCAAGCTGGAGATACTGTAAGTAGAATACTAAGAAATTATGAAGATACATGTAATTATAAGACTGGAATTAAATACTTGAAATTACTTAATCCATACTTAGATTTAAATAATCTAGAGATTGATTCAATTCTTAATTTACCTACTGATGCATTTACCAATGGAAGATTATATAAAGTTATAAAAGGAGATACTTGGTATGACTTATCTAAATCAAATTATCCTGGATATGATACAGATGATATTATAGATTTTTTAATATCTATTAATGATTTACCTAGTTCTAAACTTCCATCAGGTGAAAATATATTTTTGCCTAATTTGTAAATACATAAGTTTATAAAAATAATTACCTCAATAAAAAAAGTTCTATAAAATAACTAAGTTTATTTTATAGAACTTTTTACTTATTATTCATACTCCATGTTTTATGCCATAATTTTTATAATAATTTATATTATTTACTATATAACTAGCATTGCGAATAATCTCTTTCACTTTTTCCTCACATCTATTAAATTTATAGACAGTTTAATATTTTTATTTGTATATGTCAAATACCCATATAAATAAATCATCTAATTCTATATTTTCACCATATAAATTGCATATTATTTTATTAATAGATTCACTTATACGATTATTACTAGTATAATTAAATAAAACAAACTATGGAGGAAATATGAATGAGTAATATAAGAGTAATTATTATGGATGTTGATGGTACTTTAACTAATAGTAAAAAGGTAATGACTGAAAAAACAAAAAATGCCTTAATTAAAGCACAAGAATCAGGAGCTATACTTGTTCTAGCATCAGGGAGACCTACATCTGGATTAACCGATCTTGCTAAAGAATTAAAAATGAATGAAAATAATGGTATTTTAGTTTCATTTAACGGATCTAAGGTTGTTGATTGTCAAACTAATGAAGTTTTATTTAATGAAACTATGAGCATAGAAGACGGACAAGCTGTACTTGAACATATGAAAAAATTTAATGTTAAACCTATGATTGACAAAGATGACTATATGTATGTTAATGATGTTTTTAGCAACACTATTAATTATAATGGTGCACCTTTTAATATAATTCAATATGAATCTCGTGGTGGTAAATTTAAACTTTGCGAAAAAGATGATTTAGCAGCTTTCGCTGATTACCCTTTAAATAAGATTCTAACTGCAGGAGATCCTGAATATTTACAAGCTAATTATAAAGAAATGATGGAGCCATTTAAAGACAAATTAAATTGTATGTTTACTGCAGCATTCTTCTTTGAGTTCACTGCTAAAGGAATAGATAAAGCTAAGGCTCTAGATTCTGTACTAATCCCTATGGGCTATAAAAAGGAAGAAATGATTGCTTTTGGAGATGGTCATAATGATGCTTCTATGGTTAAATATGCTGGTATAGGAGTTGCAATGGATAATGCTGTAGATGATTTAAAGGCTATAGCTGATGAAGTGACTTTATCTAACGAAGACGATGGGATTGCTTATACATTAAGTAAATACATAAAAGGTATAGATTTTTAATAATTCTTTTAGAATTACATAAATAATTCTAAATTTCACATTCTACATTTTTAATTAAGGAGTTGCCTAGGCAGCTCCTTTCTTCAATTTATGATATCATATAAAGTAAACTTTTTATTTTTTAGTACACTTAATAAAATTAGTAATTATAATTAATGAAGTAAATATCAATACAATTATAATTATACTTATTGGAATGAGTGTAAATAATTCTATTGAATAAGATAGTGTAAAAGCTGTGATTAGTTTTGATATTATTGCTATAATAATAAATTTATATCCATTAATTTTAGTAATTGCTGTTCCCATACAAATTACCTCATCTGGAAGTATGGGTAATATAAATAATAATAAAATAATTAACATTTCATTTTCCTTTATATATTCATTAAACCTCTCAACCTTGCTGTTATTTATAATCTTTTTAACAAGCTTTTGGCTAGCATATCTAGAAAAGAGAAACATACATACTATCCCTAATATAGTTCCACTGAAACCTATTATAGCGCCATTAAAATTCCCCAATATTAAGCTTCCAGTCATTATTGTAGCTGGCTCTGGTAGTGGTAAAATTATTGGTTGTAGAAAGCATACAAAAAAATAAATTAGCATTGAATTTTCTTTGTATTCCATAAGTATATTTACTAATGTATGCTGTTCTAAAATATTATTTATTTTCATAAGTGCAAATAGAATTATTGATATTGAAATTAATATTGCGGAAATCTTCAGAACACTTTCTGTTGTAATATTTAATTTATTTTTTACACATAATTTATTTTCTATAATTAACCCCCCCCCTTACATCTATTTTTAGTTATCATATATTTTTTGAAAAAATAATACGAAAAAAGACTTATTATTAAAACAACAACCCCTAATAAATATTTATCAAACATAAAAATCATTTTCTCTAATATATTCATTTCATAACCCCTATCCTAGTAATAATATACTAAAATATTAACTTTTTATTTTTAAAAATATATACATAAATATATAAATTTTCTCTAAAGAATTCATTAATTCTTCTTAATAAATAAAGCATAGTCATTTGACTATGCTTTTTTAAAAATATACTTAACTATTTAATTTATCATTTATATCTAACCATTCTTTTGAATTCAATGCTAATTCTTGTACTTCATTAATAAACCTGCTAGTATGATAACCATCACAAACTGCATGATGAACCTGAACAGATAGTGGAATGAAAATTTTATTATTCTGTTCGAAATATTTACCAAAAGTAAAAATAGGAATTAAATATCTTCCATCATTGTAGACGTTAAGATTAAATCCAGTAAAACTAACCCAAGGAATACTAGATATAGGAAATGTATTAGATGGTTCATTTAATTTCGGAAAAAATTCTCTAACATTTTCATACTTTTTAATATCATAAATATATTCATTATAAAAACGTGAAAATCCTTCATCATATTCTGTCCAGATACTTGAAAATGTTTCATTGCCCTTATGAAAGATAGTATAGCTCGGGCTCATACTTTCCCAATATCCTAAATTACCATTTTCATCAAAGCAAGTTCTAAACTCCTTGTGATTATTAACTACAGTTGTAATTATATAAATAAGAGTTGGATATAATTTAAGCTTTTTCACTTTAATTTCTTGTAGTAACTTTGTTATCTCTATATTAGCAGTGATACTGTAAGTACATGTAACAGCATTTAAATAATGCTCAAAATATGGTTTTCTATCCCAATTGTCAATATCTATTAAATTAAATTTCATAATATAGCCTCCTAAAAATAATTAATATTAAAATATTTTAGAAGGCAACTTTAACTGAAATAATCATAATAAATCCTCCCAGTGCCTAAATAAATACTCTATATGTTAAATTTATATAGATTAAGAACATAATTAAATCTATAAATATTTAAATATATAAGTATAATGCATATTATATATTATACATGCACATTCCGTAAACTTATTTTTATTTTGTAGGTGCAGGAAGTTCATTTATTTTTATCTTAAATAAACTATACGGCTTTTCTCTTAAATCTTTTCCATAATGATAGTCAGCTTGTCTATTTAATTGATTTGCTATAAAATACAAATATTTATCTGGCCCTATGGAAAGTGTGTCTGGCCATAATATCCTTGGGTCATGCGCTATAGTTTTCATTGTACCATCTGGTAGAATAGTTCTAATACTATTATTCTCATAATCACTTGCATATACTGTTCCACTTGCATCAGACATTAGTCCGTCTGAAGCCCCTTTGTCCCCTAAGTCTTTTATAAATGATGATAATTCCTTATCTGGAATTGATTTATCCCTTAAAAGTACTGTTTCAATAGAATATAAATTTCTACTTGATAATGGACAATAATATAGAATTCCTCCATCTGGAGATATAGCTATCCCATCTACTGCAAAATTAATTGATGCTGTTGTTCCATTTTCTTCTCTTTTAAGAAATACTTCTCCTTCAACCTTGGGAATAAAATTAGGATCAGGTGATGTTGATTTATCTCCATTTAATCTTCTAAATGCTTCACCACTCTTTAAATCAAGTACAATAATTCCTCCTATCCCATTTGTAGAAGAGTCAGTTATATATGCATACCCCTCTTCACCAACACGATAATCAATACGAAGATCATTTAAATAAGTCGTGGGTAAAACTACATCTTCAGAAAAAGTATAAATTCTTCTTATTTTATTAGTTTTTAAATCTATAGCTACTAACTTAGCACCACCTTTTATAGGTTCAGAAAACATAGGTGATGCTGTATCTAATACAAAAAGTGTTCCTCTTCCATCTGCCACAACACTTTGCACACTTATAAAGTTTTTACTTGGATCATTATAATCTTCTTCATTTACTTCCATATTAGGATACGGAACTAATTTATTCTTAACTATTTCTGCCACGGTAAATTTAACATCGTCTCCCCACTTCGGAAAATTCACAAAAATACGCCCTTCTTCAGATATAGTAACACCTGTCGGCATTGGCCCATAAAAAGCAAAGACTTGCTCTAAATCTCCAAAATACTTTTCTCTAGGTAACCTTTTATGTTTCATAAAAACTCCTTTTTATTTTATAGTATGTGTTAAATGAAGTTTGATGAACAAAACATAAATAGCCCTATTTTTACTTTTAATATTTATAGTCTATTCTTTTAAGATACTTATTTAATCAACTTTGTACATTCACCTAAATAGTATATACGTAAAACGTGAAGTGCTCTTGTGCAAGCTGTATAAAGCAGCAATCTTTCCTCGTCATTGTAATTTTTATCTCCTGCATTATATATTATTACTACATCAAATTCTAATCCTTTAGCAAGAAAAGATGGAATCACTAACGTATCGTTTATATATTCATCCTCATCATTTAACAGTGCATTAACATGAACTTTATCTTTTAGAGAATTATAAACATCCTGTGCTTCTTTTATAGTTTTAGTTATAATTCCAATAGATTTATGTCCCTTTTCTTTATATATTTTTATATCTTGTAGTAATTGTTCTTTTATATTTTTTTCATCAGAGAACCCAATAATAACTGGTTTATCTCCACTTCGTGCTACACATTCATAATTAATATTATTATCTAAAATCTTTTTAGCAAACTCAGTAATTTCCATTGTAGATCTATAACTTTTGCTTAAATTAATTATACAAGTACTATCTGTCGGAAATATATCTAATATATTTGTATAATTTCCAAGATTCATAAATGGATTTATAGATTGATTTAAATCTCCAAGTATAGTAATATTTGCATTATTAAAAAGTTTATATAGTATTTCATATTGTAATGGTGTATAATCCTGTGCTTCATCAATAATAACGTATTTTATCTCAGAAATCTTCAATATATCTCCTAATGCCCCTTTCAAATATAAAAGTGCATGCTGATCTTCATAATTAAACTTTTTAGATTTTATCATTTCTAGAGTATAAAGTTTAACTTTATTAATATCTTTCTTATCATAATCCGTATTTTCAGTTTTTGAAAAACACTCTAGATTATTAAATAAATCTGTATAAATATCAATTATATTAAATTCTGTCATTTCACAAATTTCAGAGTATATATAATCTATTTCATTTTTCACAATTGCTTTACTTTGTTTAATAGCTTCTGCATCATCCATACCACTATTATATTTTTTTAAACTTTCAACCTCTTCACCTAATCTATCTTTCTCATAAGGCTCTAAGAGATATAATATTCTTTCTCGCAACTTTTCAAGTCTTCTTTTTAACGGAAGGTGCCCATAATCATTTAAAAATAGTTCCTGTAATTCTTCAGCTGATATTATTAAATTACCATTAAAAACTATATCTTTAAAATCATTCTTATCTTTTTCTAAAGATAGTACATAATCTTTTAATATATTAAGAAATTGTTTGGAAGATTTAAATTTAATACTTTTTATTCTATCTTTATATCCATCTTCATTTTTAGGGGAAAGTATATACTCCATCATTTCACAATATTCTTCTTTAATAATCTCATTACCTAGTGCCTTATGCATATATTCTTTAAATGTAGTTTGACACATATTATCTTCACCAAGTTGTGGCAATACATCTGAAATATAATCATTAAAAATATTATTTGGAGAAAATATTAATATATTTTGTGGCCCTATCTTTTCTCTATGCTTATATAATAAATACGCAATTCTATGAAGCGCAACAGAAGTTTTCCCACTTCCTGCCGGTCCCTGTACTATTAAAATCTTGTATTCTTCATTACGTATTATTTTGTTTTGCTCTCTTTGAATAGTTGTTACTATCGCTTTCATCTTATTATCGCTATTCTTAGCTAACATATCTTGGAGTATTTCATCATCTATCTTGAGATTGCTATCAAACATATAATTAAGTTCACCATTACTGATCTTATATTGTCTTTTTAGAGTAAGATCACCACTGATAACTCCCTCTGGACATGTATATCTAGCTTCTCCAATTTCATAATCATAAAACATACTAGATATTGGTGCTCTCCAATCATATACAAGAAAATCAAAATCATCATTGATTAAATTAGACATGCCTATATAATATTTTTCTGCAATCTTATTTCCTTCTTCAGCAAAATCTATTCTTGCAAAATAAGGAGATAAGAGCATTTTTTCATATTTCTCTTCAAGATTTCTTGTAAACTCGTGTTTTCTTTTTTGAATTTTCATAGCATTTATAAATTCCATAAAATCTACAATTTGATCTAGACCATTATCAACTGAAACTGAGCCAATATCTTCCCATAATTGCTTTTGAGTTTCAATTGTTTCCTTCCTAAATCTATCTTTAAAGTTATGCTTCTCATGTAATTGTTTCTTGACCTCTTCTAGTACTTCTTGTAACCATTGTTTTTCAAGATCTAATTCATATTTATTATTGTCCATAATACTCCACTCTCCCTGATATAAATTATAAAAATAATTTATAAAATCTATTGACATCAAACATTAGAAGGTGTAAAATATAATTGAGGGATAATATATTCTTACCCTTATTGCAAAGTGATATCAAATTTGATTATATCACTTTTATTTTTTATGTCAATAAATACTTTTGCATTATACTGTATAAATAATAAATGAGGTTTTTCATTTATATTATTATAAATATCAAAAAAGGTTGTAGTTTAAACTACAACCTTCAACAATCTAAAATTATCTTCTATTTTGTTCTTTTTTAGCTCTTCTACAAGATATACATCTTGTTGGCTCATTATCGAATCCTTTTTCTTTGTAGAATTCTTGTTCTCCTACTGAAAATATGAATTCACTTCCGCAATCTCTGCATGTTATTGTCTTATCTGACATAAATATTCCTCCTAAAATTAAAGATTCTAATTTGATATAATAATCTCTAACTTTCGAGAAACTACTTATCCAAATGAAACTTTTTTTGTTAGCATTTTTGCTACTCTCTTATAATAACATAGTATTTATTTAATTGCAAGCTTTTTATGAATATTTTAAATTAATGCAATATTTTCTATATATCAGCTTGAGTCTTATGTAACTCTTTCATAATTTCATATATTTTACGAGTAGTATTAACATTTCTTACTGTCATTTTTTTATATAGATTAGTTCCTACTAACTTATTCATACCACTTTGCGTAATATTACTTTTATCTATTGTCCATAGAACCGCACCAGGAACGTATAAAACTGTATCTATTTGAGGCTTAATTTTTAATTCATCAAGCAATGTCTCATTGTCTATTTCTTTCCATAAAAATAATACATCGCTTCTCATACTTTTATCGTTCTTCCAAGACTCTGGTATGTTTTTCATCATATTCTCAAAATCATTTATACTACGGAGTAGCACTTTAATATTTAACTGAAACTCGCTAAGTATAGCTTCTTCTAGAATCTTTGTGATCTCCTCCTTTGTATGTTCCATATCTACAAAAACCACATTGCCAGAATTAATGTATGTTATAACTGACTTCATACCAATTCTTTCAAAAGTTTCTTTCAGCAGCTTCATATCAATTTTATTATTTCCACCAACATTTATTCCCCTTAGTAAAGCAACATAAATCATTAATTCACCGACTCTCATTTCTTTATTAAATCTATTTTCACATGTTTATATAACTAATTATTTAAAGCATTATTATTTACAGTACTATTCTCCGTATCGGATATAATGAGTTTTTTAAATCAACATTTTTTGAATCATTTCATCGGTTCTAAAAAATAATTAAATTCACAATAAATATCTATTTATCAGTTAGTCATGTTATTAACTAATTTACATTTATATAAATTAATTGATATTTCATATATAAATAAATCATATCGTACTTAAATTATTTTGTAAATCATCTAAATACAAATTAAAACTATGATTTAAGAATGCCTCTTCACATTAGTTTTCAGTACCTTCTGCTTTGTGTAATACATTACGCAGTGTAAAAGCCCATTCATCAGGCATATCCGCTAGAGAACCATGGTGTCCTGGAAATACTACCAGTTCACATCCCAGCTTCTCTGCCAAAATTTTATTACTTATTGCATACCATGTCTTCTTATTTAGCGACCATTCTCCAGCAGCCATAAATACTTTGACCCCATCTTTCTTAAGCTTTTCAATATCTGGCATATAGTTAGTTACTGGAAGTAATTCAAGTTTAATGGAGACATCCGCTTCGTCCTTTTCACTTATATATTTTTCATCACTTGCATTGTAGTTGTTATTTATATATTCATCTCCCTTTTTTGATGACTTAATCATCTTCATTACAGGAACCTGAGAACCAGCCATGTATCGAAGTGATGCCACTGCTGCGCCAAATCGAAATGCTGTTAAATATACACCTGCAAAAAAGTGCTGCCATTTTATCGCATTGGGATGCATCCTTGTAATTGGTGCTTCGTGGGCCACCACAGCACGAACAGAACCTGGATATGTCTTGGCCATATCTAGTGCAATTACTGCACCAGCACTATTCCCAAATACGAAACTAGATTCCTCACCTAATGAATACAAAATAGCTATAGCATCACGACTTTGCTGCCCAATCTCAAAATTTTGTGGGTTATTCATCGTGCTTCGTCCATTGGCTCGGCGGTCATAAGTTATTACCCTATACTCATTACTAAGCAAATCTGCAAGTCTGGAATAGTATTTACTCTCTCCAGCAGAAATCATTAGTAGAGGTTTACCTTTACCACGTACTTCGTAGTATAAGTTATCACCCTCGGTTGTTATATATCCACATTCTATATTTCTATCTTTTGTAATCATACCGATTACCCCCTAATCTTTAAGTATTCTTTTTTATCATTCTTTTACATCTGCAAATCTATCTTTTTAAGAAAACTTTATTATTGTACACTTCTCTGATTATTATATCTTTATGTATGTTTTCCTATCAAGGAACTAAACAATTCTGTTATAAGCTTATCCATTTCTCTGTTATAATAAACAAAAGCAGTACTTGAATATCATAACTCTTGATCTCAAGTACTGCCATAATCTATTTAGTCTTTTTCACTTCTCTAATTATTTTTCTAATAGTATGCTCAACAAGATAATATTTCTCAGCAAGTGATTTAATAGAAGTTCCTTTTTGAAAGCTATTATAAATCTCTCTATTTCTATTCATTAAATCATCTTTTACTCCATTATTTTCTCCCCAAGCCTTCCTATTTTCACATTTTCTAGGTATATATAAATAACCTCCATCTATATATTGTTGAATTATTTCAACAATATAATTAGGTAATATATCTTGTGCTTTTTCATATTTCATAGCATTTACTCCTATATACATTTTTGTAAATAACGAAGCAAAGTCTGCACAAATATATTTTAGCCTCAAACTTTGTAGATTAGGCTCCGAACAAATTTATGTTCTATATCTTCGTGCGACCTTGCCCGGAGCATCTACTAGTAACAGGAAATTTTATAATTTCCACTATTTATTCCCCCTAACCTATATATATTTGTCTAAAAAATAATTATATCATATTATCTTACCTTTTATACTATCTTAAATAGCTTACTTCTATCATCATTACTACCTAATTAAAAATATATTTATTTATGCTCTCGAATTTAGAGACTTGTATATAAACACTTAAATGCAATGATGGTTAGTTAGAAATAAAAAATACCATAATTAATTTAATAAGAAAGGTCAGAGACTTTGTATAAACAAATCTTCTGACATTCCTTACGTTTCATCATACTACATTTAAAAGTAGTATCTTAAAAAGATTATAAATTATTCCATATCAACCCTATTTACGATATAAAATCTTTCTAATAGTTTCTACAGACAAATTAAAAGTATCTGCTAGTTCTTCCATAGAAGCACCAGCTTCATATTTTTCACATATTTTCTGATTTCGATCCTCATAGTACCTACGTGCACCAGAGCCTTCACCCCATTTCTGTCTTTCAGTAACCTGAGGAATATAGATTGTTTCTCCTGATGTGTATTTCTGGATTTCGCGAAGTAATTTATCCGGCAAAATTTCTGAAGCATTTCTATATTTCATAACTATCCCATTCCCAATTCAATATTTTATAATCTACATTCCTCTATCCTTGCTTTTCTAAAAACTCTTTCAGATTATCATACTTTCTTAAAATAGCTCCATTTTTCTTTATTTCACTAACGATGTATTTATCTATTTCATCTGCACGTTTTTCGAAAGCAGACAAATTATTAATATCATAGCTACCAAGTAAATCCATCTTATCTAAGCCTGCTTCTTCCGTAAGAATATCAAATTCTACTTGTAAATAACATCCCAAATGAAAACATTCAAAAAACTTATTATTCTTACAGGCATAAGCAATACGTCTGAAGGTATATCTGCCTTCCTCATACCATGCTGCCAATTCTTCATAATTATAGCTTTTTAAATTTCTCTCAGGTGTAAACTGCTCGAAAAACTCTCTTGTTTCTCCTATTACATTATGCACTGCTTTAAATATTGTCTCGATATCTTTAGCACTAAGAATTTCTTCATAGCGTCTCAAAAAAGTAGCTGGGATCATTTGCAATGATTTTATCTGTTCTAATATTTGTGAATATCCATAATCCATTTTCAGGTAAGTTCCATTAATTATTGCTAATGCATGACTTAGATATTCAATAATTCCTCCCGCAGCCTTTCTAACATTACCAAGACTCTTTTCAAAGACCATAGTCTTATATATATTCATTGCCGAATTAATTTTTTCCAAGGATTTCATATATATAAACTCTTTGTTTTTCAAGTTATTAAACATAGTTTTTCTTAGTAATTCAAAACGTTCTCTATCAGTATCATTCCTCGCATAGAGGATTTCACTATCCGCTAAACAAAATACAATGCCTTCATTTAGCATAGATAGTCCCTCTACTCTTTCCCAAGACATAGGAAACAAATCATATCCCATATCATCAATTATAAAAGCTCTTGCAAGAGAATATCCACGGTCGCAGGCTGGTATAAAAAAGTCAAATGCCATATCATCTCCATCCTCAGGTACCTTACATGCCCCTTTTCTTCCAAGTAGTAAACTTATCTCTCCATTAAATTCTGTTTCTATTTTATTGATAGCCCATTCAATTAGCTCTTTATCTATTTTTTTCATATATGATCCCCTCACAAACTTTTATTTAAAAGTAACAGCTGTTTCTTATAATTCCATTTTATAGAAATAGGTTAAAACCTTCAATACCATCATTTTTTCTTACCTGTTCTCTACCAAACTAAGAGATTGTATTAATATAGAGGTTTACCATAGATAAAAAAAGTGCTTCATCCCACCAGACTAGCACTTCTTTCTAAAAAATTTACTTAATTAAATTCATCCAATAGCCCTATCAAATTTCAATATATGGGTATCTTTACGAGAGACAAGGCATTTTAAAACCCATATAATACCAAGGATTAAAAATAAAAATGCAATACCTAACTTTTTCCCATTTCCAAATACCGTTGCCAATAACCCATCTTATTTTTGTGATTCCGTCAATGTTCAAATAGTTTTCCAACTAATAATACATCGGAGAAATATCCAATGAGAATTTTGAAATATTCCCCTGTATTCCTGGAAGAATAGACTCTGCCCTACATTTCTATTTCTATATAATTTCTAAATATCACATCTATATTAGAATTAGCACATACATATTTTGTGAATATGCATAGCTAACCTTATTATTTTTTATTACTTATGATACGGTTCATTGTTCATTATTCTAAATATCCATATTTCTAACCAATACCTCAAACTACTTCTCCACACTACCAATTTCATTTCTATTTCTATCTACAGCTATAATCCTTATGTTTGATATATCGTCTAGTCTTAATTTCTCTTTATATTCATTTAAAGATGTTCTTATGTTAAAGTTACTTTCATCTACATAATGAAGAATACATATAGTTTTACTGTAATCTTCTATTAATTCTCTAAATAATTCATTTATATTTCCATCATCACAATTAAAGGTAAATCCACATACGCAAATAATATCTGATTCTTTAAATTAATTATACATATCTACGTATCTTTTAGACGTCTTAACTGAAGTTAATGGTTTTATACCACTTTGTGTAAATAAAAAAGGTACTATTATATGCTTATTCTATTTGTTTTCATCGAAGTATAATCCTCTAAATTATAATATTCTTTGTTTCAACTATCTTTATAAGAGATTCATCCTCAAATTTCTTGAATCTTCTGCTTATCGTTTCTCTTCTCACTCCTATTAAATATAAATTTTTCAAATCACAGTTGACAAGAAACCTTAAGGTGTCATACAATTTATAAGAAACCTTAAGGTTTCTATTATATGCTATAAACTGAGGTGAATAAATGAAAGAAATCAGAAAAAGTTTACCAGATATTTTTCGTTCTATAAAAATTAATGCTGATATACAAAAAGTATGGAAAGCTGTTTCCACGGCCAAAGGTTTATCAAGTTGGTTAATGCCCTGTACTATTGAAGCAAAGCTAGGTAATTCCTTTACTATGAATCGTGAACCTATGGGTGAATGGGATGGGACAATACACTGTGTAGTTAAAGAACTAGATCCTCCATATAAACTTGGTTTTTCATGGAGTGGTAATGGTTTAGATCATTATATTACATTTAAACTTAAGCCAGATAAGGATGGAACACAATTTATTTTAATTCATTCTGGCTGGCTTGAAGGTACAGAGAGAATTCGTGAAACAATGTATGATGGTTGGGGACACATTTTGGATGGATTTAAGGAAACTCAAGAGGTAGGTGATAAGCTTAATGAAACACCGAGAGGAAAATGATGTTTTCTTTGCAATCGCCGATTCAACAAGAAGAGATATATTAGGTATGCTCTCTAATGGGAATTTAGCACTTAAAGATATTTCCAACAATTTTGAAATTACACGAACAGCAGTTTCAAAGCACCTAAGAATTTTGCAAGCTGCAAACTTAATTGAGTCCTATAAAATTGGTAGAAATACAATATATCAAATATCTCCAAAGCCACTTATGGAGGTCCAAGAATGGCTTCAAACGTATTCTGAGTTTTGGGATGAGAAATTAAATAATTTAAAAAATTTCGTAGAAAACAATGATTTTTAAAATATAATAACGAAGGGGAAGTTGGCTTATGAATCAAGGACAAGAACTATTTTATAATTTTTTTATTGAGAGAGCAATGGATGATAGAAAGGAAGAAGCTAAATCATTATTAGAAGAAAGTTTTGCAAAGCAAGCTGCTGGAACATTTGACATGACATATTTTCAAGAAATAATGCCTAGATTTTTTGCAGTAATAAAACCTGAAGCTTTAGAAGAAGTTAAAAATTCAATGAATCATTTTGCATCAAGACTATAAAATCATTATATATTATATCTTCTTAAATTAATTTAAGGACTTACATAATTTTAGTAAGTCCTTGTTTATTATCTTTAATAAAGTAATTACAAAATTATTTAAGATATCTATCTTTTTCTAAAGAAACTTAAATTATGATTGTATCGTCTTTTCTTTACTTTTACTAACTATACTTAATAAATACTCTTCTAATTTAATAATACCATTATATACACTAAAATTAAGTGCAGTTTCTCTTCCGCTTTTTCCTAAGGATTCTCTTAATTCTTTATTAGTCAATACAGAAATTACTAAAGATGATAATGAATCTGAGTCGTATACATCTGAAACTAGCCCATTATTTCCATTAGAAATAAATTCATTTATTCCTCCGCAGTTAGTTGTTATTACAGGAATTCCTGATGCCATAGCCTCCAATGGCGGCATACCAAACCCTTCGTATACTGAAGTAAATAAAAATAAATCTGATTTTCTATAATACTCTGCCAAATCATTTTGAGATGGTTTTTCAATAAAATTAATTGGAAAGCTAACCCCTTGTATTTTAGGAACTAATTGGCACACCCAATTTACACTAAACCTATACCCCATATCCCAAACCTTTTGTAATGTTTGAACTGCAGTATTAAAATCTTTGAATTTTAAGCCTGGATTTCCTACTAATAGAATAGAATTATTAAATTGATGTGATTCAGGATAATATAAATCTGTATTTATAAAATTAGGTATTATATATGATTCTCTATTAAATCTTGACTTTAACACTTTGCTTATAGTTTCTGATACGCTAGCTAAGTGAAAATTACATCTATAAATCTTTAATAGCTCCTCTCTATATGGATGTTTAGATGATAGGTCTCCATAATCCCCAAAAAGGAATTCATTTCCTTGCTCCAAGTAAACTACTGGCAGTTTACTATCCTTAAGCTCATATATTTGATTAAAAAAACCACATACTACAACATCACATTTATCTATATAATCTATATAAGATTTATCTAAAGGAACTATTACCTCTTGATCTATTTTTATATCATACCAATCAGGAATAACAGTATCTCCCTCTTTTCCTTTAATAAACCCAACTATCTTATGTCCTCTATCCCGTAATTCTTTCATTTGTGATAAAATCATTTTCATTCCACCAGTCAAGTTTTTATGAGGAAGTATATATCCTATAGATAGTTTATTTTTATCTAGCTTACTTTTATCTATTTTGATCATATGGTTAAATTGATTATTTACATCTCTTTTAGGGAATATTTGAAATAATTCTGCAAAATTATATCCAATTGGAACCTCTTTGTAAGAAAAATCATAATCTACAAAGTCTATAATAGACCACTTACTTTTATGTGCTTCATACTTATTACCTAAATACTCTTCTTGCTCTGCTGGATATCTTGGTGTAGATATTATTAATGACTTATTAACATGATTCATAAGCGCCTTAATAAATTTTTTACCCTCTTCTTTTTCAAAGTGTTCCAACACATCTATTAGTAATATACAATCATACTTTGGTAGATTCTTTATTACTTCCCTGGCATCTCCATAATATATCTTATTGTACACATAATCATGTATAGGGTTCTTATATTTCTCAAAAGCTTCTATTCCTTCAATATTTATTAACCATTGATCCTTGTTATATCTTTCAAAAGGCAAATCAAGTATTTCCCTCACCATTAAACCATACTTTCCAAATCCTACTCCTATATCTAAAATCGAACTAGGATTTTCCTTCTGTACCTGATCTAAAATACTAGAAATTGCTTGGTACCAACTTGTAGGCATCTTTAAAGTTCTCCTTTATACCTTTAAATTTTCACTAATACATATAATATACTTAAACTATTTTTTTGGTTACAATTTCTGAACACATTAGCCTTATTTAATCATATATTACTATATACTATTAAAAATTTATTCACTTATTTACAAGGAGATTAGTAACATGTCATTGAGTTTATGTATGATTGTAAAAAATGAGGAAAATACATTATCTCGATGTCTTGAAAGTGTTAAAGACATCGTAGATGAAATTATATTAGTTGATACGGGTTCTACAGATAATACAGTTGAAATAGCTAAAGGCTATGGTGCAAAAGTATTTTTTTATAAATGGGATAATAGCTTTGCAAATGCTAGGAATTATTCTCTAAGCAAAGCTTCAAAAGATTGGATCCTAATTATGGATGCTGATGATGAATTAGTAAAGGAAGATAAAGATAAGGTAAATTTACTCATTAATAATGAAGAAAATAAGTTAAATGCTTATTTTGGAGAAACACTTAGCTATTCTGGTGAAATTAAAAATTATAATATATATTCTAATTTAAATATTAGATTTATAAGAAATGGTAAAGGATATAAATTTATTGGTGACATCCATGAACAAATTACACCAGGCAGTGATAATGAAAAAAAACAAGGTTTCTTAGGTTTAGTTGATATAAGATTTTATCACTATGGATATCTTAATGAAACTATAATAAAAAAAAATAAACGAAAAAGAAATATGGATATAATTGAAAAAATGCTTAATAATGATCCAAATAATGCTTTTATGCTCTATAATATGGGAGTTGAGTATTCTGCTAAAGGGGACTACTCTGAAGCCTTAAAGTATTTAAATCAAGCATACAAAAATTTTACTCCTACAGCTGGCTTTGGATCAAAATTAATTTTAAAAATGATTTCATGCAACGAAAATCTAAACAACCTTGATGAATGTTTAAAATTAATTGAAGTTGGACAAAAATATTACCCTGCTTGTACTGAATACGAATTCTGTAAAGCAAATATATTTTATAAAAAGCGAAAATATCTATCAGCTATTGAGTCTGCTAAAAAGTGCATATCTATGGGTGAATCCCCTATTCTTCTACGAGAAGTTTCAGGTATTGCTACCTATAAGTCTTATTATCTTTTAGGAATTATTGCATTTAATATTGGCGACTATGAAGATGCTTATGATTATTTAAATACCGCACTTAAAATAAATTCTAAATTAACAGATGCTCTTTTTAAGATTTCTGAAATATTATTTATGAACAATACTGATATTAAACAAATACAAAATCAACTAGAAAGCTACTTTCATACTATAGATGAGGATACTGCCTTCTTACTATCAAAAATCTTTTATCAACAAAATAAATTTGAAGTAGCTTATTATTATATTAACAAGATAGACGAATCTATAGAAAATACTCAAAGAATTTCTTTTTATAAAGGGATTTATTTATACTACCTTAAAAATTACACAGCCGCTTTAGAAAATCTCTATAAAGTAACTGATAAAGAATATTTAAATACTGCAACCTACTGCGCTATCTTATGTGCTCTATTTATAAAAAAATATGAAGAAGTTGATAATTTAATCAGTATTGCTAAAAACTTCGATGAACCTGAAGAAATTATTGTCTATAATAACTTTATATCCTTGATTAAAGGAAATTCAAATACTATATTGAAATGTGAAGATAATTACAAGAACTTACTGCAATCTATTTTTAATCTTTTGGAAGTTCTTTTAAAAGGAAATTGTCTTGATGAATTTAATAAAGCTTTAACTTTCCTTAATCAGATTAATGATGACAGCATATTTTTAAATTTAGGTAAGCTATATCATAAATATGGTTATTTAGATTTATCATACAAAGAGTTTATTAAATCTATTAAAATAAATGAAAATATAGATGCTTCTTCTCTATTTATAATGAATTCAATTCTTAAACAAAGAAAATCCTAAAATTTTTCGACATTACTTAATATTTATATCACATTTTCCAAAGACATTTCATATCTTATGCTATAATAACTATTTAAAATAAACTTATGGAGATGATTAATAATGGCATTTAATGCTAACTTTGACAGTCCTAAAACTGCATCTGGTAGATATGTTAGTATCGTAGGGACCGTTCCAGAAAACACTGCATTTGTAGAAGTTATGCAAATAACAGTTTCTAGATATGAATCTGGCTATGAATATTTTTATGTAACAAAGGAATTCGTTAACTCAACTAACTCACCAAGTGCTGTTAGTGAGAGTATAGCAATAGCAGCTATTCCTATAATTTCTACTTCTGATGTAGTTACCTTTACTTCCTTTGGTTCTATTATAGGTGAAGTAGACCTTCAATAAAAATAAATTTTTAAAAACTTCTCTTATATAAAAACTAAAGTATAAAAAATCTTAAGTGAGTTTTAATGAAATACCCTATAATCTACAGATCATTGAAACTCACTTTTAATATATATCTCTAATATGAGGTGATAAAATGTCAAATATAATTATTCCAGCAGTTAAAAGTCTTACTGTTACAAATAAGTATCCAAATAAAAGTATAAATGAAGGCACAATAACAATAGGATTTGATAATAAAAATACTTACTACAGTTACTTATTTTTTGATTTTTCATCCTTAGCTTCCGATATTATTATATATAGTGCTGAACTTGTACTTTTTAAAACTGATCAATTTTTTAATAATATTGAACAAAAGATATTAATAAGTCCTCTTAGAGATTACTTTAGCACATATACAACATACAACAACGTCCCCAATTATGACCACTATTCCGTAATAAGTTTTTACCCACTAACATCTAAAGTTGCTGTGACAATAAATGTAACTAATATGGTTTCTGCCTGGATAAAAAATAGGCCAAGTAATAAAGGTATAATTCTCTATGGAAAAAGTAAGGGTACAATTGTTAATTTTGGGTCAGTAAAAAATAATGATACTTATCTTATTCCATTTATAAAAGTTCACTATGACCACATTGCCCCTAACAGATATAATAAAAAAGTCTGTAGATATGAGAATGCTAAAAATTACGATGAAGAATGTATTAAAATATGTAAGGGTGAGCTTGAGGAAATATGCACTAAGATTTGCAAGAATATTTGTTGTAATAATCCTTATCCACCTCCGACTCCTCCAGTCCCCAATCCTGGTACTATTGTAGACGTCGATGTTACTGGAAATGTAGCCCCTTATTCAGTATATAATATAATTATAGAGGTTGAAGTTATAAGGGCTTCCACTGGACAAAAGGACTATTATTACGTATCTGATGTTTATAATAATTCCTTGAATGACGATAGTTTACTTATTAATAAGACCTATAAAATTGCAGTAGTTCCGGAAATTCAGTCTGGAGATACTAAATCAGTAAGATTATATGGTTCCTATACAGGTCCTGTAATACATTCTTAAGAAAGATTAAATAACCTTGTACATTAAATTAACTTCATGTTTATTAATCTTTCTTAAGTTTTTTACCTAATAGGACCTTTTTATTATTAGTTGATCATTTAATCTCTTATTACATAAACTCTATCTTTAAGAGATTCATTCGCATGTTGTGATTCTAGATAAATTTATTACATATCTATTTTTTCTAAATAAAAATTTACTCCGAAATATTAATACTTCAGAGTAATTTGAAATTTATTATATTTAATTATCCTAAAATTTTCAATTCCCAACTGTCTCAGGGACTCTCTTATTAAATTCAACTTCATCATTATTTATATTATCTTCTAATAATTGACTTTCTTCCCCTTTAATATGTTTATCAAAGAAGGCTAAAGCGTAATTATTTACAGACTTTATACACTTTAAGGAATCAACTTTACCAACACCAAGATTTTTAGCAAGTAATGGTGATATTCTTGGAAGGTCCGTGAAGTTTAAGTGACCAGAATCCTTTATACATAACGAATATGAAGCATCCTTACTATTGTTATAGGCTTTTATATTTGGTAAGTAAGAATCACTTTTACCTTCTTCCTCCAAAAATAAAGCTCCATACATTAACATAAGAGGTTTATCAAAGCCTTTCTCTCTTATTATTTCACTACCATCATTGTTTAATCCGGTAATATCTCCTATCATTGTTCCATCAATAACTATGGCAGCCTTTACATCATCACGATTTCTTGCAACTTCTGCTGATGCTGCGCCCCCAAGAGAATGACCAAAAAGTCCAATATTATTTACATCAATATGCCCACTTAAAAGGTTACCTGTTGTACCCAAATTACCTGCTTTTACACTATTTATTAATAATTCTATATCTTTAACTCTTAAATCTAGCCAATTATGGGTAATATCAAAGGATTCTTGTCCCTTTATATCCCCTATCTGAACTCCTATCGCTTCATTTAGGAAACTATTATTTACTATTGCTACTTTCCCATCTGCAAAAGAAGTATAAAATGCTTGATAAGCATGATCAATACTGGCTACAATATATCCATGACTAGCTAATTCTCTACAGGTTGAAGCATTACTCATTCTCATGCCAAAGGCACCATGAGAAAAAATAACAAAAGGATATTCTTTTTCAGCATTAGAAATTGAAACTTCTTCTATATCATACTTAACATCATTTTCTGTCCTATCTGATGGATACCAAAATTGAACTGCAATTTTTCTATTATCTCCTGATTTAGAAAGAGTTTCTACTCTATTACTATCTATAAAGTCTACAACAACTGTTCCTACGTCAAAGTTACCTGTTGGTTCTGGAAGAGAGTAAAAAGGTAATAATACTGTTGGAATTAATACACAGATTGCAAATAAAATCAAATTAAATATACGCCTAATACTAGCTAAAATACCATGTTTTTTATCTTTATGCTTATTCTTAAAAATTTTTGGGATTGAACTTATAAAAACTATTACTGTAAATATATAAAGTGGAATAAATCTTACTACAACAGTATCCTTATCTATAAAAATATGCAGTATTAACATACATATAGCCACTAAAGGAGTAAATTCAAGAGCTCTAGGCATTTTCTTATTAGTTACTAACGGCCATAGAAGCATGGGTATATTGAATACTATTATAAGAATCTCTAAAAAAGTTAACATAATACTATAAAACCTCCAATTAATTATATATTAATTGTAGTCCTCAATGAGTTTTTGTACATCTGTCAAAAGTAATAATTTATATGAAATTAATATATGACTAAAGTCATATATTAATTATAGGAAGTCTCCTTAATGGCATATAAAATTAATTTACTTCTATCTACTATTTGCAATTTACTATAAAGGTTACTTATATAATTCTTAACAGTACCAACTGAAATATAGAGACTTTTGGCTATTTCAATATTTGATAATCCTTTTCCAACCAAATGAAGTATTTCTCTTTCTCTCTCTGTAAGTTTACATTTATTTTTCTCTTCCTTATACATAGCAGATTTAATTCTTTTAGGAGTATCTTTATTAATAGAATGAAAATTATTATGATTTATTGCTTCAGACATATGAGATATTATTTTTTCAGCAATTTCTGGTTGTATAATTGAATTCCTATTATATGCATCTCTAATAGCTGAAATTAATTTTTCTAAAGGCAAATCCTTCAGAATATATCCAACTGCACCATTTTTTAAGACTTCTATTATAAATTCATCATCATCAAAAGCTGTTAAAATCACGATTCTTACTGATGGATACTGCTGTTTTATTATTTTAATATACTCAATTACTTCCATCACTGGTATGCTTATGTCCATTATCAGTACATCTGGAATTACACTAGGTATCTTCTCTAAAGCTTCTTTTCCACTCTCACACAATTGAACCACCGCTAAATCCTCTTCTAAATTAATAATAGTCTTAAGTCCTTCTCTCATAAACCTTTTATCATCTGCAATCATTACTTTAATTTTCACTTTCTATAACACCTCATAGGAATTAATAACTTTATTTATCTCGCTATTTAATAGTTAATTTATGTTATTTTTTTCATTTATAACAATAATGTCTCATGATTTCTTCTAATTACTACTCTAGATTTCTCATCTCCTTTATTATTTAAATGAAACTTTCTAAGTCCTTTCCACCATAATTATCTCTAGCTAACTTTTCATACTTTATAAAAATTCCTTCTTATTTTTATAGTATGTATTAAATACAATTTGATGAGAAAATTAATTACTTTAGTATTTATTTATTATAATAAAATGTGAAAAAATTGGCTGTATCAAAATAATTTTAATACAGCCCATTTTAAATTCACGTTAGATTAACTATGTTCACTAGATTATAAATTTAAATAACACATTAATTTTCTTCAAATGGATAGACTAATCCAATCTGACTTCTTACTTCATCCATTATTTTAGCTAATCCTATTGTAAAGCTATGAGAAGCTACACTACTTTCCAAATCTCCATTTATAATACACTTATTAACCTCTTCAATTTCATATTTATATCCAGCCTCTTCATATTTGTCTATAAATTCCTCAGAGACATCTCCATTATATAAGTACGCTTCTTTTGCCATCCAGAATCGTGGTACTACTATCTTTCCATTTTCTCCAAATATCACTGCTGATTTATCTATATCAACTCCTATAGAGCATGTTAAAGATGCTAAAGTTCCATCTTCATACTTAAGATTAATGATATCGCTTTCATCTACATTAGTATTTGTAAATTCAGCACTAGCACTTATTTCCTTTGGATAAGCATTGGCTACATAATTTGAAAATAAAATTGGATAAATACCAACATCTAATAATGCTCCTCCAGCTAAATTTGGATCATATAATCTTGATATTGGATTATAATCACTTTTAAACCCAAAATTTACTGTAATTAATTTGACTTTTCCTATTCTACCTTCTTCTATCCATTTTTTAGCCTGATTTACTGCTGGTAAGAATAATGTCCAAAGTGCTTCCATTATAAATACATTATTTTCTTTTGCAATTTCTATAACTTCTATACCAGTTTTAGCATCATATGAAAATGACTTTTCACATAATACATGTTTTTTAGCTAGTACACATTTCTTTGCATATTCCATATGGTAATTATGAGGTGTTGCTATATAAACTGCATCTATATTATCGTCATTTAAAAATTCATCAATATTTACATAATATTTTTCTATATTATGTTTCTTAGCGAATTCTTTTGTCTTCTCCTCATTTCTCCCATAAACTGCAGAAAGAATTCCATCCTCTGTCTTAATAACTTCATTTGCAAAAGCATTTGCTATTCCACCTGGTGCTATAATTCCCCATCTTATCATAAATTCACTACTCCTCTCTTTTATTACTATAATTATATCTAATTTTTTATGTTAATATCAAATAAAAAATTAGACATATATTATATTCTTTTTAAACTAGCAAGTTCCAAGTAGCCAGAATATAATATATATCTACACATTCAATGAAGAAAAGGAATTTATAAAATATTATTAATAGGTAATATTTTATAAACTCCTAAAAAATAAAAATTATTTTTATCTTTCTTTTTACTTGTTATTTTTTAACCACATAATTGCACTATATGTATGTATAGCTGCACCTGTAGCTAATATATCTTCATTAAATACTACCTTTTCATTGTGCATTGGTTCACCATATAATGGATTTTCTTGCTTTGTGCCAGCACCTAGCATAATATAGACACTTGGAACTTCATATGAGTAAGAAGCAAAATCTTCTGAGCCCATTCCTCCTCCTTCAAATAAAACAACTGACTTTTCACCAATTAAATCTTTCATGTAAGAAGTTAATTCTTTTGCTAGGTCATTATCATTTGCTAAAGGTGGTACTGAAGATAATTCTATTAATTCTGCTTCTCCTCTAAACATCTTAGCAGTAGAAACTACTATATCATTCATTCTATTAAATATAAATTCTCCTAATTCTTTATCTAAACTTCTAATAGTACCTTCCATAATAACTTGATTAGGGATTATATTTGGTGCGTCCCCTCCTACAAATTTACCTATTGTTACAACAGCAGGTTTAGTAGCTGAAATTTCCCTGGAAATTATTTCCTGTAATGATAAATAAATATGTGCTGCTATATTTATTGGATCTACTCCTAATTCTGGCATTGCACCATGGCATCCAGTTCCTTTTACAACTATTCTAAATCTATTACAGCCTGCTATACTAGTACCCAAACCACATAATATAACATTAGAAGGTGTCCCTGAATGTACATGCATTGCCAAAGCTGCATCAACCTTAGGATTTTCAAGTACTCCAGCTGCTAACATCTTTTTAGCTCCTGTAAATCCTTCTTCGTCTGGTTGGAATACTAACTTAACAGTTCCTTCTATTTGCTCTTGATTTTCTTTAAGTAATCTCGCGGCACCTAAAAGCATTGTTGTATGCATATCGTGTCCACAAGCATGCATACAACCATTAGTCGATTTGAAATCACATTCAGTGGCTTCTGTAACTGGAAGTGCATCCATATCTGCCCTAAGTAAAAATGTTTTTCCTGGCTTCTTACCTTCAATTGTAGCAACTATACCACTCTCACATATTTCTTTTGGATCATATCCAAATTCCCTTAGCTTATTCATTACATAAGTTTTTGTTTGTGGTAATTCAGCACCAACTTCAGGATTGCTATGAATCGTTCTCCTATAATTTATTAAGTCCTCTTTTATTAATTTTGCTTGATCAATAATCTTATTCATTAGTACACCTCATTTTTATAATTAAATTATCTAATAAAGTAGGTTTTATACTTTATTATTATGATTTGCATTAATAATAATCTTAATACTATAATTATTATTTTATGATACACTACTAACTTTTCATAAATTTCATACTTTGTATCTTCTCACAATATATCATTAATTA
>NZ_JASCQJ010000014.1:0-78099 GCF_033043255.1 Clostridium lamae
TACAGGATTAGGATTAAAAGAGTCAAAAGAATATATTGATAAATTAAATGAAGAAGTTAATTCGTAATTTTAAACTAGTACGAACTATTGAGTTTGTTAATTTATGAAATAGAAAAAAGGAAACAGTAGCTCAAGATAAAGTAGTAGATACATTCATTCAAACAACTATGATACACTCTATGCACCGCATTTAAAAAATATTATGGGCATTGCAGTTTCATCTGATTTTAGGAGAAATGGTATGGGGAAAATGCTTTTAGATAAGGTTGAGAAATGGGCTCTTAAAACATGGGGATTAGGTTGAGAATTTAATTGTTTATTAGGAGAGGTTTATGAAATCAAAGTTTAAATTATATAGTATTGAAAAAATACTATTTGTAATACTTCCGTTTATCTTTATTATAAATTGCTATTCATATATAGTAGAAGAAGTTAAAATATTACCAACTATAGTATCAAATCATGATGAATTTTCTTTTGTTAGGCTTATAATGGGACCAAGTGCCACTAATCATTCTAGGAAAATAGAGACAGAATCATCAAGAGATATTGTTGAGAGATATATTGAAACTTTAGATGAAGATACTCAAAAAAAGGTAAATGAAGAAATAGGAGCTGGAGCTATTTATATAGAAATCGATATTAATGAATTAACTTCTATTGAAAATGTAAATGAGAACGTTGCTTCACCTGATTTTCATCATGTTGTATATGGCTATTTTAAAGAAGGTCTTTCAGAATATAATGAATTGAAGTTTGAAGTGTTAAAATATCATAGGAATCTAAATATATTAAACATGAATTATAATGCATCTTCATATGGATTGGGTGTACTATCTATAAGATTGTTTTTAATTCTACTTATTATAGATATTATAATAAGAGTTCTATCATTTATATACTATAAGCTTAAAGAGATGAGCCATGAAAAATAAAAAAATACTTATTTTAATTATGCTTTTTACTGATTTATATAAGATAGTCAAATACAGTTATTTTGTATAAAAATATTTGTTTATGAAGAAAATATAGTGAAATCATAGTAAAGAGGGTAAATTTGATGAGTAATATAACTAATGATAAAAAAAATTATAATGTAGTAGCCATAGCTGGTACATTTCTTTTGGGTGCATTTGTCGCATTTTTAAATTCTACTTTTATGAATGTAGCTTTACAATATATAATGCAGGATTTAAATATAAGTGTATCTACAGTTCAATGGCTTAGTACAGGATACATGCTCGCTACAGGAATAATAATACCTATTACAGCCTTCCTTATTGATAGATATAGTACAAGAAAATTATTTTTTGTAGCTATGGGTCTTTTTACTTCTGGTACTATTATTGGTTGTCTTGCTAAAAATTTCACAATGTTATTATTAGCAAGACTTACACAAGGATTGGCTGGAGGAATAATAACTTCTTTAATGCAAATAGTATTTTTAACTATTTTCCCCATAGAAAAAAGAGGTTTTGCTATGGGTATAGTAGGTATAGTGCTTGCTTTTGCTCCTGCTATTGGACCTACGCTTTCTGGATGGATATTAAATAGTTATCCATGGAGACATTTATTTTATATAACACTGCCATTTGCAATTATAGATTTAATTTTAGGATTTTTCTTATTAAAAAATGTAACTGGAGGAAAAAAGGTAAGTATTGATATTTTTTCATTTATAGCATCTACAATAGGTTTTGGTGCATTATTATATGGATTTAGTAATGCAGGAAATTATAATTTTACTAATATAAATGTATATTTACCAATAATTATAGGTGTACTATTCTTAATAATATTTACAGTTAGACAACTTAAATTAAAGGAGCCAATGCTTGATTTAAGAGTATTTAAAAGCAGGATATATGTATTTTCTACTATTATAGTAATGATTGCATATGCTAGTTTAATATCTTCAGAACTTATGATTCCTATGTATTTAGAAAATATAAAAGGATTGTCAGCTTTTAGATCTGGACTTGTACTTATGCCTGGGGCTATAGTGATGGGGATTATGAATCCTATAACAGGGATTTTGTTTGATAAATATGGAGCAAGAATTCTTGCTATTACTGGACTTACACTACTTGCACTAGGAACATTTGGACTATCTAGGCTTACAGTAGGAACTAGTCAAATGTATGTAATTATAATTTATGCAATAAGAATGTTTGGGATAGCAATGATTACCATGCCTCTAACAACATCAGGATTAAATAGCTTAGATAGAAATTATTATTCTCATGGTAATGCTATTATAAATACCTTAAGACAAGTTGCTGGTTCAATAGGAACATCTATGATAATAACGCTTATGACTAAAGCTAGTGCATATTCAGGATATACAAATCCAACAGAGGCTTCTGTTTTTGGAATGAATGTTTCATTTGCAGCAGTTGGAGTTTTAACGGCAGTGGGGATTGTATTAGCATTTTTTACAGTTAAAAAGAGAGAGTTAAGTTAAATTAATAGTTAATAAATTTCTAATAGTTAATTTTAAGATGATAAATTAATTAGTTGTTAAAAAAATACTATCATCAAATTTTATATAGTTTGATGATAGTATTTTATTTTTTATTAGAAGAACTCCATTTTTCTTTTATTAAAGTAAACACCTTTAAGTCCTAAATCCTCTATAAATTCCAAAGCTAAATCAAAGTTTCTGTGTATATTTAAATGAGTATGTGCATCAGAGCCTATAGTTACGTATTTTGCTCCTAAACTAGTATATAGTCTATACATATCTTTTAAAGCTTTATTTGCTTCTGGAATGTGAAGTCTTGAAGTATTTAATTCTAATACTTTACCTTTATTAATAAGTGTATTAAAAATTTCTGCAAGTATATCTTTATATTCAGATATTAGAATTTCTTTATTATCAAAAGAACAATATCTGCAGGGGTAATCTATATGGGATAATGAATCATAACTATTATAACTTTGCACGCATTTTAGCATATCTTCAAAATAATAAGAGAAAAACTCTTTTTTGTTATAGCCTTGATGTACATATTCTTCGTAGATATCTAAACCTTTTACTGAATGTATAGATCCTAAAATAAAATCAAAGTCATAGTTTTTAGCAATAGCTTCATTATCTATAAGAGTATTTTCTGTTAGACCTATTTCAATTCCAAGCTTTATAGTATCAGAGCGATATTTTCCATATTCATTAAAATAGCTAGGAATATCAAATCTAAATTCATCTTTAATAGGATAGTCTAAATCCATATGGTCAGTAATTATTATTCCAATATTGTTTTCTTTTCCTACTTTAATTGCATCTAATATATTCATAGTGCTATCTGTAGAAAATTTTGAGTGCATATGGCTATCAAAAATCATTTAATTACCTCCTTTCACTTATTAAATTATATCATAGGATTACTAAAATTTGACTATCAAATTATCTTGATAAATAGTATTAATAAATATAAAATTAAAGTACAAAAAAGCAAAGGTGTGGTATTATGGAAAAATTATTTGAAATAGAAGATTTAGTGTTTTATAAGGAAGATTTTTTAGATGATATAGGAGAGTTTGAAGACATAATATATATAATTAAAGAGCTAAGTCCTAAGCTTAAATATGAAAAGATAGAAGTAGTAGGAGAAAATGATTGCTGTGAAGCAACAAATGAAAATTATATAATAGAAATTCAAGGTTTTTTAAATGAAGAGGACGATTTCTTTACGAAAGAAGAAGTTGAGATGATGAGCAAAGTAGGTCCAATGGGAATCCTTGATATGTTTGTTATAAGAATATATAAATGTTTAAACTGTAAAAAATGGATAATAGATATTTTAGAATAAAGGGTGAAATATATTGAGCAATTTAAAAAAGATAATGGATGCTTTAAGTGAATATTTTAATTTACTAATGGAAGATATAAGTAAAGTTAAGCTTTCAAATATTAAGGAATTCATAATAAAGAGAAAGTTACTTTTAATTGCACTACTTACATTTTTCACAATAGTTGGATTTGGAGTTGGAAGTTATAAATCAAGTAAAAATATAATATTGAATAACTTAGAAATAGCATTAAAAGAGAATAAGCCATATAAGATTTATAAAGAAGTAAAATTTGAAGGCAAAAGAATAAGTAAAAATGACTTCGAACCTTTAACTGAGTATTATTCTGAGAATCAAAATAAAGTAATTAGTGTAATAAAGGAATTAAAGAATAATGGGAAAAGTGGATATTTTACTTTAATAAATAAAAAAATATTATTTTTTGATAAATATCATATAGAAATATCTCCTGTTGCTATCAAAATTAATACAAATTTCGATAAAACAAAAGTATATATAAATGATGAAGAAGTTTCAGCAACTAACATAAAAAGAAATTTAATTCCCGGGAAATATTTAATTAAGGGAAAATTAGATACTTTATATGGTTTAGTTGAAGAAGAAAAAGAAGTTTATATAATGGAAGATTTAGAATATGATCTAAATATGTCAGCTTTAAATATAAGCTTAACCTCAAACTTTGAAGATTCTAATGTTTTTATTAATGGTGAAAATACTAATAAACAGGTTAAGGATATAAAAAATTACGGTCCCATTCCTTTAAATAAAGAGATTAGTATCCAATTAGAGAGGGAGTTCCCATGGGGAATAAAAAAGAGTGAAATAATTAAAGTTTCTGATTTACCAAACGTAAATATAAATATAGATATGGTAAATGATAGGCTTATAGATGAAGTTAATATAGTAACTAATGATTTTTATATAAGTGTTTTTGATGCATTAAATAATTCAGATTCTTCATTAATTCTTAATTCTAAGGATAGTACAAAAAATAAAATTTATGATAGCATAAAAAGAGAAAGTTTATTTTTGAAGAATGACTATGAACTTAATGATTTAAATACTGAATTAAAAAGTAGTGAGTTTTATTATGAAAATGGAACTTATAAAGGGAATATAGTAATTAGTTTAAGTTACAATATTAAAAAGAGACTCCTACCATTTATAGAAAGAAATGTTGAAGAAATGTTTTTAACTCATATTGAGTATGAGAATAACAATTGGATTATAGGAGATGTACAAAAATTCAGTATAGAATAACTAAGGGGGATCGAGTGTGAGTAGAATATTAAAAGTAATAACATTAACCATTACTGTAGTTTTTTCTGCGAATATTATAACTTTTGCGGAGACAAGCTCTTCTATACAAGATCAGATAAATGAGAATCAAAATAAAATTGATGATTTAGAGAACGAGAGAGATAAAATTAATAATGAAATAAATGATGAAAGCAAAGAATTAAATAATATATTAGATAAAATAAGTCAAAAAAGTAATGAATTAGAAGCTGCTAGATCAGAAGTTGAGTCTTATCAATTAAAAATAGATGAAGTTCAAGCGGAAATAGATAATATAAATGCAGAAATGGCTAATGCACAGAATGAAATTGAGAGTAGAGAAAAAATTATTGAAGAAAAAGAGAAAGAAGCTATAAGAATTAAAGATAATATTGAAAAAAGGCTTAGAAACTATTATAAGCTAGATATAGCAACTAATTACATATATTTACTTTTAAAAAGTGAAAATATACTTTCACTACTTAATAATATCGAAAGTATATTTAGAATAATTAATTTTGATAAAGGTCTAATTGATGAAGCAAAAGAATTGCAAGCCCAATTAGAAAGTGAAAAGGAGGAAATATCTAAGCAATTAGAACAAATTGAAGAAGGTAAAAAAGCAGTAGTAGCTAAGCAAGAGGAACTTAAAGAGGCACAAAAGGAATTTATAGCTAAGGAAGAATACCATCAAAGTCAGATGGACGAGCTAAATAACTTAGAGTCTGAAAAAACTAATATAATTGCTTCATTAACAGATCAAGGGAGTGATTTAGAAAGTCAAATAGGTGATTTAATATCATATAATCAAGCTCTTCAAGCAGAATTAGATAGTATTTTTGATGAAATAAATAATGGAAATAATCCTGGTTCAGGAGATACTACAGATCCTGAAGACGGAGGGGATTCTGGCGTACCAGGGGATCCAAGTACTGAATCATTCTTAAGACCTGGATCAGGAGTTGTTACTGATTCTTATGGACCAAGAATAAATCCAGTTACTGGAGAGGCTGGATTCCATACTGGAGTAGATCTTGGAGATCCTTATGGAGCACCAGTTGCAGCATCTAAAAGTGGTACGGTAGCTTATTCAGGATGGATTAGTGGGTATGGAAACACGATAATTATAGATCATGGCGGCGGAGTACAAACTCTATATGCTCATAATAGTTCATTACTTGTAGGTGTAGGAGAATCTGTTTATAGAGGACAAACTGTTGCTTTAGTTGGGTCTACAGGGATGAGCACTGGACCTCATATACATTTTGAGATAAGAATTAATGGACAGCATGTAAATCCGATGAACTATATATAAGAAATTAAAAATATAAGGCTTAAAATTTAGATATAGTTTAGAACTGAAAAAGTATGATCATTAATAATTTGATTTAAAAACTCCGTAAGGAGTTTTTTTTATTTTATATTTTCTATAATAATGTATATTAGAAACTTTTTTAGTTAAAAATAAAGAACCTGCACAAGAGTATTGCACAGGTTAAAGGGTTTTTATGTTCATTTAAGAAAGGGAATAAATGAACATATGTGGGGTTTTATTAAAACTGCCAATAATTTATTGACAGTAGTATGGGCGTTTTTAGTTTAAGTAATAATATACAAAATATATAACTTATATAAATATTATATATATATTATAGTATATTTGGTCAAAAAATCCAATACTTTTTATAAAAAAATCGAAAATGATAAAATTTTCAATTAATATATCAATAAATAAATAAATAAAAATAATATTAAAATAAAATTAAAAATATATAAATTATATGGAGATTTCACTTAATTAAAGTATATAATATAAGTTGAGGTGATTTATGATGATTAATATTAAGACTAAAGATCTATTGAAGGCAACGCCAGAATATGAAGCATATGATAAGAATGAGGCTCAGTTAACAGTAGAAGAACTTAGGGAGTATGGTCTTATTAAATGTGGGGGATGCTGCAGTACAAAGGGTGGAAAATCTTCTTGTGGTTGTGGAAGTAGAAAATAGAAGAATTATGAGTTAATATATATTATTAATTTAAGCTTTTAATATAGAAAATTTTTGTAAGGAGGGAATTAGGTGTGAGAAAACCTAGCATATTCAGCAGAGACTATGAGAGGCAAATGAGAAAACGAAGAAGAAGAATAGCTATAATATCAGTTTTGGGCATTCTCTTTATTGGTATATTATTTTTGAAGATAGCTATTGATAGTATAAATATGGATACATTGAGGAGTAAGGTTCAAAATTGGATAGATGAAGATGAAAAAGATGTTCAAAATGATGCTGATAATATAGAACAAGAAATTACGCAAGAAGAAGTTACTCAAGAAGAAGCACCTAAGGTACCTGAAAGTAAGACAATGGATTTAATTGTTAAAGAAGGTACTATATTAAAAGTAGAATATGAAGATATCAATGGAGTTGTTAAGTTTAAGGGGATAAAAGATGCTCCAAGTAATATCTATACAGCTTTAAATCCAGATAATAATTTAGTTTTAACGATTGATGAAAATCAAAATATGAAAATATTTAATGTTCAAGGGAAAGAAGCTAATATAACTAAGGATAAATACATAGCTCCCAATGGGGAAGTATTTAATAAAGAATCAGTATTGCAGACTTATAATGGGTACTTATGGAATGTAGATGCTAAGTTTATTACTAATACCAAGGTAGCATATATAAGTAATGTTCCATATTTCGGTTATAATTTAAGTAAATATATTTGGGTAGTAGATTTAAATGATAATAGTCATAAAACATTATGGAATTCTAAAAGTACAGAAATAAAGTTTAATGAAATTAAAGAAAAAGGATTAGAAGTTACCATAGATGGTAATGTTAAATATATAAACTCAAATGGAGAATTAATAAATTAAGGAAAATTAAATAAACAAATATTTGAAAGTAATCATTATTATATGGTATAATAAGCTAGTTATATCAATTACGATAGTATCTTACTATTTTAGGAGGAAAGAATACGATGGAAGCTAAAATGGAAAAAATAGAGAAGAACCTTGTGAAATTTGAAATTACAGTTGAAGCTGATAAGTTTCAAGAAGCTATAAAAAAGGCTTACAATAAAAATGTTAAGAGTTTTAATGTTCCAGGATTCAGAAAAGGTAAAGTGCCTATGGCTATAGTAAAAAAATACTATGGAGTAGGAGTTTTAATGGAAGATGCAATTAGTTTTGCAATAGACGGTTCATATTCAAAAGCATTAGAAGAAAATAACATAACTCCTGTTGACTATCCACAAATAGATATAGTAACAGCAGAAGAAGGAAAAGATTTCGTTTATACTGCAGAAGTTACTGTTTATCCAGAAGTTGAATTAGGAGAATACAAGGGTCTAAATGTTGAAAGACCATCATATGAAGTAACAGAAGAAGATTTAGCAGCAAGATTAAAAGAAATGCAAGAAAAGAATGCAAGAATTGAAACTAAAGAAGATGGTGAAGTAGCTACTGGTGATACAGCAGTTATTGATTTCAAAGGTTATGTTGATGATGTAGCTTTTGAAGGTGGTGAAGGTAAGGACTATTCACTTGAAATTGGTTCAGGTACTTTCATAGATAATTTTGAAGATCAATTAATTGGTGCTAAGGTTGGGGATAAAGTTGAAGTTAACGTAACTTTCCCAGAAAACTATGGCAGAGAAGAATTAAATAATAAGAAAGCTAAATTTGATGTTTTAGTTAAAGAAATTAAAGTAAAAGAATTACCAGAAATCGATGATGAATTTGCAAAAGAAACTTCAGAATTCGATACATTAGAAGAATTAAAAGCTGACATTACTAAGAAGATGGAAGAAGCTAATTCAAACAGAGCTGAAAAAGAATACGAAGAAGCTATTATAAAGGCAGTAGTTGAAAATGCTAAGATTGAAGTGCCAGCAGTTATGATAGAAAAAGAAATTGATTCTATGGTTAAAAACTTAGAGCAAAGACTTCAATATCAAGGATTAAACTTAGAACAATACTTCCAATTTACTGGAACAGATGAAGCTAAGATGAGAGAATATATGAAGGAAAATGCTGAAGTTAAAGTTAAGACTGATTTAGTATTAGAAGCAATTGAAAAAGCAGAAAACATAGATGCAACTGAAGATGAAATAAAAGAAAAAGCAGAAGAAGTTGCTAAGATGTATTCAGCTGGAGAAGATACAAAAATGGTAGAATTACTATTAAATAGTCAAAAGGCTGCACTTATAGCAGATGTTAAGATAGCAAAGACTGTAAAATTATTAGTAGACAACAATAAATAATAAGAAATAATAATTGCCAGAATTATATTCTGGCAATTATTTCAAATATTCATTAACAAAATATATAAAATTTTATATAATTTAATATAATTAGTTTTTGTTGAATGTGGATATATTATAAAAGAAGGTAAGTTTTTTGAGAAGGAGGGAATTTAAATGAGTTTAGTTCCAATGGTAGTAGAACAAACTAGTAGGGGAGAAAGATCTTACGATATTTTTTCGAGATTATTAAAAGATAGAATTATAATGTTAAGTGGAGAAATAAATGATGTAGTAGCTAATTTAGTGGTTGCACAATTATTATTTTTAGAGAGTGAAGATCCTGATAAAGATATTCATTTATATATAAATAGCCCAGGAGGATCAATTACTTCAGGAATGGCTATTTACGATACAATGCAATATGTTAAGCCAGATGTATCAACTATATGTATAGGTATGGCTGCATCAATGGGTTCTTTTTTACTTTCATCTGGAGCAAAGGGAAAGAGATTTGCATTACCAAATAGCGAAATTATGATTCATCAACCATTAGGGGGTTTCCAAGGTCAGGCAACAGATATTGATATTCACGCTAAAAGAATATTAAAAATTAAAGAATCATTAAATAAGATTTTAAGTGAGAATACAAATCAAACATTAGAAAAGATTAAAGCTGATGTTGAAAGGGATTACTTTATGACAGCAGATGAAGCTATGAATTATGGTTTGGTAGATAAAGTGATAATAAAAAATGAAAAAGGTAGTAACGAAAAATAGTTCTACCTTAACCAAGTGAGGTGAATTTATGGCTAAATATGATGAAAAGAAACAATTAAAATGCTCTTTTTGTGGAAAAAATCAAGAGCAAGTAAAAAGATTAATTGCTGGGCCTGGTGTGTATATTTGTGATGAATGTATAGATTTATGCTCAGAAATAATAGCGGATGAGTTTGAAGAGAGCATTGAGCTAGATACAACAAGTGTTCCGAAACCAAATGAAATTAAGAATTATTTGGATCAATATGTAATAGGTCAAGAAAAAGCAAAGAAATCTTTATCTGTTGCTGTCTATAATCACTATAAAAGAATAAACTCTAATTTAGTTGAAGATGATATAGAACTTCAAAAAAGTAATATTCTTTTATTAGGGCCAACTGGTTCTGGAAAAACATTATTGGCTCAAACTTTAGCTAAGTTTTTAAATGTTCCTTTTGCTATTGCTGATGCTACAACTTTAACTGAAGCTGGTTATGTAGGTGAAGATGTAGAAAATATATTATTAAAGCTAATACAAAATGCTGATTATGATATAGAAAGAGCAGAAAAAGGAATTATTTATATAGATGAAATAGATAAGATTGCAAGAAAGTCAGAAAATCCATCTATTACAAGAGATGTATCTGGGGAAGGAGTTCAACAAGCATTATTAAAAATACTTGAAGGAACTACTGCTTCTGTACCGCCGCAAGGAGGAAGAAAGCATCCACATCAAGAATTCTTACAAATAAATACATCAAACATACTATTTATTTGTGGTGGAGCATTTGATGGAATTGATAAAATAATTGAAAAAAGAACTGAAAAGAGTTCTATAGGTTTTGGTGCAAGTATTAATTCAAAGCATAATAAAGATATTGGTAGACTACTTAAAGATATAATGCCAGGAGACTTACTAAAGTTTGGTCTTATACCTGAATTTGTAGGTAGATTACCAGTTGTAGTGACATTAGAATCATTAGATAAAGATGCTCTAATTAATATTTTAACTAAGCCTAAAAATGCTTTAGTTAAACAATATAGAAAATTATTTGAAATAGATAATGTTCAATTAAATTTCACAGATGAAGCTTTAGGTGCCATAGCTAATGAAGCTATTAAGAGGAAAACAGGTGCAAGAGGATTAAGATCTATAGTAGAAGAAACTATGACAGAAATTATGTTCGACATTCCTTCAGATGAAACTATAGAAAAGGTTATTATAAATGAAGAATGTATAACTGAAAAGAAAAATCCTGAAGTAGTAAAGCTTCCTGAGGGAGAAATTAGACCCCAGTTAAAAGCTAAAAAAGTAAAGAAAAGAAAGGGCATAGAAACTGCCTAGTAAAGAAACATCTTATTGTTATTTTAACTTTAAGATGTTTTTTATTTTTTAGGAAGCCATATTTTTCATCATTTTATTATCAGAAAATGATGGTAAATTCCCCTTTTTTTATAGAATATTAACTTGTTATTAAGTTAATAATATTTATATGACTAGAGAGAAGGGAGGATGCATTTGCTTTAACAGTTAATGCAAATTATATGGCAGAAATATTAGTGATACTACAAATAACAACAATGTTGCTGTTTATTTATTATATTATTAATAGCAACAAAGGAAATAACAATAACAAGGTAGTTATTGAAAGAGAAAATGTTAAGGAAATGGATAAATTGAAGAAGATGAGAAGTATTCAATTAACACAACCATTAACAGAAAAAAGTAGACCTACTAGTTTTGATGAGATTATAGGTCAAGAAGATGGGATAAAAGCTTTAAAAGCAGCTTTATGTGGACCTAACCCTCAGCATGTTATTATTTATGGGCCACCAGGAGTAGGTAAAACTGCAGCAGCTAGATTAGTGCTTGAAGAAGCTAAAAAGTTTACTAAATCTCCGTTTAAGAAAGATGCTAAATTTATAGAAATAGATGCTACTACCATAAGGTTTGATGAAAGGGGTATAGCAGATCCTTTAATCGGATCAGTACATGATCCAATATATCAAGGGGCTGGTTCTTTAGGTATAGCTGGAATTCCACAACCAAAACCAGGAGCTGTAACAAAAGCTCATGGTGGGATTTTATTTATGGATGAAATTGGTGAATTACATCATATAGAATTAAATAAACTTCTTAAGGTTTTAGAGGATAGGAAGGTATTTTTAGATAGTGCTTACTACAGTAGTGAAAATCCCAATATGCCAGATTATATTAAAGAAATATTTGATAATGGATTACCAGCAGATTTTAGATTGATTGGGGCAACTACAAGAAGTCCAGAAGAAATTGTTCCAGCTATAAGATCAAGATGTGTAGAAATATTCTTTAGATCACTTCACTCTGATGAAATAAAGATAATAGCAAAAAATGCAGCTTTGAAAGTTGGATTAAAGATAGATGAAGAATCATTACAATTAATATCAAAATATTGTACTAATGGTAGAGATGTAGTTAATTTAGTACAGCTTTCATCAGGGATTGCAATTAATGAAAATAGAGTAGATATAAATATAGATGATATACAGTGGGTAATAGAAAATGGTAACTATACTCAAATTCCAGATAAAAAAATTAAGGAAAAGTCAGAAATCGGTGTAGTGAATGGATTGGCAGTACATGGTGCCAATATAGGGATTCTTATGGAAGTTGAAGCAACAGCCAAGAAGGTTAATCATAGATTAGGAAATTTAAAAGTTACTGGGATTATTGAAGAAGAAGAAATAAGTAATAGTAATAGGAAAGTAAAAAGAAAAAGTACAGCATATTCATCTGTTCAAAATGTGCTAACTGTTCTAAATAATATATTTAATTTAGAATGTGAAAACTATGATATACATATAAACATTCCAGGTGGAATGCCTGTGGATGGACCTTCTGCTGGAATAACAATAGCTACTGCTATATATAGTGCAATATGTAAAGTTAAAATTAATAATAAAGTTGCTATGACTGGTGAAATAAGTTTATTGGGAGAAGTAAAGCCTATAGGTGGAGTGAATGCTAAGATATATGCTGCTAAAAAAGCAGGGGCAACTAAAGTTATTATTCCAGATGAAAACTGGAGAGATAATTTTCGAGATATTGAAGGGGTAAATGTAATAGCTGTAAATAACTTGAAAGAAGTAATAGATATAGCTGTATTTAAGGAAAGTATTGTAGAGGATATATTAATAAATAAGAATGGTAATAATGTAGATATATTATCAGCGAAATCTGAAGATTAAATAATAAGAATCTGTTTTTAATAACAGATTCTTATTATTTAAAATGAAGTAAAAAAATAATCTATTTTCATTGCTAATTTTTATTAATGTATTATAATATTAGTAAAAACTGTTGATAATGAATACATAATAATATTTATTATCAATTATTGTTTGTATTTAGAGTATAGGTATATAAAATAGATTGAAAAAAAATAAGTTTATGTGTATACTAATAAAGTTACACGGTGAGTAAGGAGGATGGGAATAATGAGTGAAAAGTTTGTTACTCTACCTTTAATTCCTTTAAGAGGGATTAGTATCTTTCCTAATATGATAATACATTTTGATGTGGGAAGAGAAAAGTCAAGAGCAGCAATAGAAGCAGCCATGGCTAATCAAACAGAGATTTTCTTATCGACACAAAAGGATTATGAAATAGAGGAACCTGAATTTGACGATATATTTGAAGTTGGAACTATTTGTAATATAAAGCAAATAATAAAGCTACCTAATGACGTTATAAGGGTATTAGTAGAAGGTATAGATAGAGGTAGACTTATAAGCCTAAATATAAAGGATGAATATATAGAATCAGAAGTAGAAAGAATAGCTGAGCCTACTAATGAAGAATATGAAGGCATAGAAGCATATATTAATTTATTAAAGAAGAATTTTAGTAAATATGTAAGAGCTTCAGGAGATAATAGAAGTAATATTATGTCAATATTTGACACTATTGATAATTACAGTGAGCTTAGCGATGTTGTCGCTTCTTATGTTGTTATAGACGAGGATAAAAGACAAGAAATACTTCAAGAAGTTGATTGTATAAAGAGAATAGAAAAATTATTATTTATTATAGAAGAACAAATTGAGATTTTAAATATAGAAAAAAAGGTCGGTAAAAAGCTAAAAGAAAATATCGATAAATCTCAAAGAGAATACTATATAAGGGAACAAATAAGAGCGCTCCAAGAAGAGATTGGGGAAAATGACGAAGATAAAAAAGAAATTACTAATTATGAAAATAAAATAAGGAAAGCTAAATTACCTAAGTATGTTAGGGAAAAAGCTGAAAGTGAATTAAATAGATTAAAATCTGCTGCTGGTCAGGGTTCAGAAAGTAATGTTATAAGAACTTATTTAGATTGGATATTAGATATTCCATGGAGTAAATCAACAAAGGATAATTTTGATATAAAGGAAGCAGAGGGAATTTTAAATAATGAACATTATGGGTTAGAAGAAGTAAAGGAAAGAATAGTTGAGTATTTAGCAGTAAAGCAATACACAAATAGTTTAAAAGGACCTATAATATGTTTAGTTGGACCTCCAGGAGTTGGTAAAACTTCTATTGCGAAGTCAATAGCACATTCAACTAATAGGAAGTATACAAGAATTTCTTTAGGTGGAGTTAGAGATGAAGCCGAAATTAGGGGACATAGAAAAACTTATGTAGGTGCTATACCTGGTAGATTAGCATATGCTTTGAAAGAAGCTAAGGTAAATAATCCACTTATTTTATTAGATGAGATAGATAAGCTTGGATCTGATAATAGAGGTAATGTTGCAGATGCACTTTTAGAAGTGTTAGATAGTGAACAAAATAATAGCTTTAGAGATCATTATTTAGAATTAAATATGGATTTATCTAAGGTACTATTTATATCAACTGCAAATTCTTTAGATACAATTCCAGCACCTCTATTAGACAGAATGGAAATAATAGAATTATCAGGATATACTTATGAGGAAAAGTATCATATAGCAAAAGAACATTTAATTCCTAAATTATTGAAAGAGCATAAGTTAGAGTCTAATCAATTTAAGATTTCTGAATCTGCTATAAAAGATATAATTAATTTCTATACAAGAGAAGCAGGTGTAAGAAGCTTAGAGAGAGTTTTAGGAAAGCTTATAAGAAAAGCTCTTACTGAAATGATGAAAAATAACAAAGAATCTATCACAATTAATGCTAATAGAATAGAAAAATATTTAGGAAATAAAATATTTACATTTGATACTAAGGATAAGGAAGATAGGGTAGGAGTAGTAAAAGGTATGGCTTGGACATCTGCTGGTGGAGATACATTACCAGTAGAATCTGTAATTATGAAAGGTTCTGGTAAGCTTACTTTAACAGGTCAATTAGGAGATGTTATGCAAGAATCTGCTAAGATAGCTTTTGGTTTTGTAAGAGCTAATGCAAAGAAATATGGAATACCAGAAGATTTCTATAAGAATACAGATATTCATATTCACTTCCCAGAAGGAGCTATAAAAAAAGATGGACCTTCTGCTGGTGTTACTATAATAACATCAATAGTTTCAGCATTAACTAACAAAGCGGTCAGAAATAATGTAGCTATGACTGGTGAAGTTACATTAACAGGAAGAGTTTTAGCTATAGGCGGATTAAAGGAGAAATCCATAGCTGCCTTTAGAGCGGGAATTGATACTATAATAATTCCAGAAGAAAATAAAAAAGATATAACTAAAATACCAGATGTGGTAAAAAATAAGCTTAATATTATTACTGTTGATCATGTTGATAAGGTACTAAATAAAGCCATAATTGGAGTTGATACTATTGTTTAAGATTAAAAATTCAGAATTTGTTACATCTGCTGTTAAGAGAGAGCAGTATCCAACGAATGGACTTCCAGAAATCGCTTTTGTAGGTCGTTCAAATGTTGGGAAAAGTTCAATAATTAATGCACTAACAAATAGAAGAAAATTAGCTAAAGTAAGTCAAACACCTGGAAAAACTAGATTAATTAATTTTTTTGAAATAAATAATAACGAGTTACATCTAGTAGATTTGCCGGGTTATGGATATGCCAAAGTTTCAAAAACTGAGAAAGCAAGCTGGGGTAATACTATAGAGACTTATTTAAGCAATCGTAGCGAATTAAAAAGAGTAGTCTTATTAGTTGATTCTAGACATAAGCCTACTGCTGATGATATACAAATGCATGAATGGATTAAATTCTATGGCTATGATGAAGTCATTATTGCTACTAAAAGTGATAAATTATCTAATAATGAATTAAGAAAAAATGAAAAGGTAATTAGAGATACTTTAAAGCTAGGGAAAGAAGAGAAGTTATACTTTTTCTCATCTGTGAATAAAAAGGGAAAAGATGAATTGATTGATAAGCTTTTTGGACCGTTAGTAGAAGTAGAAAATGAATAAAGCAATACATTAATAGAAGGATATAAATATATATATAACTGACACTTGGAACTAATTGAAGTGGCTAGGTATATATTGTTTATATCCTTCTTGTTATTTGTGATATGAAACCATTAAAAACTCTGGATGAAATGAGGAATTATTACCTTCAGTATGGAAGGAGGGAAATATCGTATGAGAGCGACTTGGAGTTTACGACGGAGCAACGAATACGATATTTCCCTCTTTTTTTTAAAATATTACAAAAAAAAACAGTGTCAAATATTATTCGTGGGAATAGCATATAGTATAAACAAAAAAACTAAAAATCCCAAGGAGGAATAAGTTATGGAAATGAATGAAATTCTAAATGGTTTAAATTCATGTGGATGTAGCGATGACGTTTCATCTAATTGTTCAAATCAATCAATCGGATCATTTAATAATAACGGTTGTTTCGGATTTGGAAGCTGGATTTGGATCTTATTAATCCTATTCTACAGCGGAGGATTCGGTGGAGGATATGGCGGAAATAGAGCTTATCGTTGCTGTAAGAAAGAACGTAAACGCGATCACTGCTGTGAAGAATATGATCCATGCTGTGATGGAGGATATGGTAGTAGATTTGGCGGAGGATTAGGAAGTTGTACACCTTATCTATTCTTATTAGTAATTCTATTCCTTTGCAATGGCTCAGGTTTTGGAAACTGTGGTAACTTCGGAAGTGGAAATTTATTTGGCGGATGTTGCTAATATAAATTAGAAAGGAGAGAAGATCATGTCAAAGAGAAAACATTATCGTGAAAAAAATTATGATGATTGCTATTGTTGCGAACCAGTAGGAAATCCATGTTGTGGAACAGGAAATATATTTGGTGGATTAAATAGTTGTATTACTCCAATTATATTCCTATTAATAGCATGTGCTTCTGGATTATTGAATAACAACTGCTCAGTTCTAATAATATTATTGTTCTTACTATGTGGAGGCTGCTTCGGAAATATGTTTGGTGGAGACGGCTACTAATAGTATAGAGGATGGAGGGCTATGCCCTCCAAAAAAATGCTTAAAAATATAGTCAAAAATTTAAATTTATACATATAATAAAACAATAGAAATCTAATGGGAGGAACCTTAATGTCTAAAAGAAAAAGGAGACGTAGGGAGGAGAGAGTAAGCAACCAAGCTTCTAATAACTTGGGCAATAATATGCCCTTTGGTATAAATCCAAATCAACTTATGAATCTTTTAGGTGGTAACGTAGATCTTAACCAAATTGGGAATATGCTTTCAGCTATGAAAAATGATGGTATAGATTTAAATAATTTTAACTTAAACCAGGGTAGTAATAACCAATCAAATCCAATGGGTTTTGATTTTGGTCCATTACAGGGAATGATGAATAATATGGGATTTGGTGGATTTAATATTCCGAATAATAATTCTGGTACATCAAGCTTTGAAAATAATAATACACATATTGAAAAATTAGATAATGATGATAATGACAATCAAGAAATTAAAGAAGATGAAACAGAAGAATTTCTAGAAGAAGATGAGAACATACAAATGTTAATTGCTATAAAAAGTATAGTAGATCCTAAAAAAGCAATTTTTTTAGAAAAGGTAATTGATGCTTATAATAAGGGACATTTTAAATAAAAATAGTGTATAAAAAAAACTATAGGAGTTAATAATATAATTGTACCGGAGAAGTATTCTCCTATAGCTAACGTAGAGTAATCTTCGTTTAAGCTAAACCCCCCCATCCCCCTTTTAGGCCGCATATTCGCGGCCTTATAAATTAAAGAGGCTAGGAATTTTAATTAATTCCTAGCCTTATTATTTATTTACAATTTTTACATAATCCGTAAAAGAAAATTCTATTTGATAAAACCTTATAATCTGAGCAATCCTCAGCAGTATGATTAAGAGTAGAAAAAGAAATATTTTCTAAATCAGAAACCTTACTACAGTTTATACATTGGATATGAGCGTGATCGCCTTGTTTAGCATCATATCTAAAATTACCTTCTCCAACGTTAATTTCTTGAACTAATCCAACTTCTACTAAAGTTTTCAATGCTTTATAGACTGTAGCTAAGCTCATAGTAGGATACTCAGGTTGAAGTGATTTATATATAAGTTCTGCAGAAGGATGTTCATCTGTACTCATTAAATATTTATAAACTGCTAATCTTTGAGGAGTAAGTTTTAATTTCTTTTCTCGGAAGATAGAAGTAATATTCTCCATAATACACCATCCTTTTTTATTTAGTATGATAATTATATAATAAATAATATTATATGTCAATAGATATTTTATGCTAATAAATAGTAGTAAATAATAAATATCATTTAATTGGTTTTTTAATTAAATTAATATTAAATTATAAACTTGTAATAAAATAGATATTATGCTATTATAAGGTTAATGGTTGTTAATTAATTAACAAAAGGTTATTTTTAATACACTAAATAATAATATCATAATTTTTAGTAATAATATATACTAGGGGAAAAATTATTTTATTAAGGAGGAATTTATATGGGAAAATACAAAGTTGGAGATGAATTAATCGTAATTAGCGATCCTTCTGAGGAAAAAATGAAGTTAAGGGAATTAACTCAATTGACAACAGATGGAGAGTATGCCCAAATTTCTTGGGGATTAAAAGTAGTTGACGTAGAATATGATAAACCATATGTTACATTAACATATAGAAACGTGGATGGAGAATTAAATAAAGCATTTGCAGAATGTAGAGATATAGAAAACTTTGATCATGAAAAAGTTTTAGAAAAAGCTTTACTTAAAGCATTTACTAATGAAATAATTAATATTTCTGTAGTAAAAAATAGTGGTCATTGCAAAAGATAAAAGAGGGGTCATCCTCTTTTATCTTTTTTACAAAGTAAAAAAATATTTACATTTCCATGTTTTGGTTTATAATGGATTTATATTGGAAAAAGAGGAAAAAAACATGGATATTTTTATAGCTAGACAAGGAATTTATGATAAAACTGGAAAAGTAGTAGCATATGAGCTATTATACAGAAATTCAATAGAAAATAGTTATAATTCTTTAATTGAGGATGAAATTGCAACTTATAAAGTAATTGATAATATATCTGCTTTTGGGCTAGATATATTAACAAATAATAAGAGAGCTTTTGTAAACTTTTCAGAAGAATTGATAAAAAAAGATATTGCGACGTTACTTCCAAAAGAAAATGTTGTAATTGAGGTTCTAGAAACAGTAAGTCCATCTCAAGAAATAATACATAAATTATCACTTTTAAAAGAGTTAGGTTATTGTATAGCCTTAGATGATGTTGTAGATGCAAAACATATATTAGAGTTTATTGATGTGATTGATATAGTGAAGGTTGATTTTATCCTATCTACAAATGAATCCAGAAAAGAGATAGCATATATATGTAACAAATATAATGTGAAGATGTTAGCAGAAAAAATAGAAACTGTTGATGAGTTACAAGAGGCAAAAGAACTAGGTTATGTTTTCTTTCAAGGATATTATTATAGTAAACCGTCAATATTTTTAGGAAAAGATATGGCTATTAAGAACACTAGTATTTTTATGTTACTAGTAGAGCTTATGAATGAAGATTATAATGTTGATAAGGTTGAATATGTAATGAAAACTGATATTGCATTAACATATAAGTTTTTGAGATTTATAAACTCTTCATATTTTAGCTTTTTGCAAGAAATTAAATCAATAAAGCAAGCAATAATGTTAATAGGAAGAAAAGAACTTAAAAAGTGGTTATCAATATTATCTTTAGCAGAAATGTCATCAGTAAATGATGGATATGCAAATAGTATAATAATAAGAGCGAAGTTTTGTGAAGAAATTGCTAAGTGTATTAAAGGTCTAGATGAATCTTCAGCTTTTATGGTAGGGCTGTTTTCTAGTATCCATTTAATGATAGAAAAAGATATTCATTATGTAGTTAAAGAACTACCATTGAATATTGAAATAAAAAAAGCTCTACTAGGAGAGAAAAATATATTTAGAGATATTTTAGAATTAGCTTTGGCTTATGAGAGTATTAATAGGGATGAGATAACTGAAATGAGAAAAAAATTAGCTATTAGCGAAGGCTTATTATGGGAGTTATATGCTAAATCAATAAAATGGTGTAGCGACATAGAGAATTAAGTCGAGATTTGTCTTATAAAAAGCTAGTGCTAATACTTTCTTTTAAAAAGAATATATACTATAATATAAGAAAATTGTGATTTCGTTTTCAACTATTGGGGTTTGGAGGGAAGAGTATGAGTAAATGTCCATTTTGGTCAACAAAAAATGAGAGGATTAATTGCTATAGTGATTGCCCAATGCATGCTGAAATCAATGAAAGTGAACTTTGTCCGTTTAAGGAGTTTTTAGTATCGGGGACTAAAATTTCTCTTGCTGATAATTTAAATGATGATTTATTTTATTCACAAGATAAATATTTGAAGTATGATGAGGATGATAGGGTTATAAATTATTAGAATATAAAAAGAGTGCATAAGCACTCTTTTATTATTTATCTCATTTCTTACTTTATACATTTATGAAGTAAATCTTGCTTTAATTTCCATAATTCTTCTGATAAATCTACGTAATAGGTATGAGGATTTTCAAATCTTAATATTTCAGGCCACATCTTTGAACTTTCATTTTTAGAAAATTCCTTTATTTCTAATACCGAAGGACTTTCATATACTTGTTTTCCCTTATCAAATATTTTAACCATCAAATCCTTAACATAGTAATTAGTTACTATTTTTCTCTTCCAAGTCTCAATTGGATGGAAGATTTCAAGAGGCATAGACTCATCAATAACTTCATTATTTAAAGCAATAAGATCAGCTATAGCATTATTTGTATCTTTATCAAAAATTCTATATATTTTCTTGAATCCAGGGTTAGTTATTTTTTCAGTATTTTCACTAATTTTAATTTTAGGTATTACTTTATCTTCTTTTTCAACAGCAACAAGTTTGTAAACTCCGCCGAAAACTGGTTCTGATTTTGCTGTAATTAATCGCTCACCAACTCCAAATGAATCTATGCAAGCACCTTGACTTAAAACATCTCTTATTATATGTTCATCTAATGAATTAGATACTATTATCTTACAATCTGGATATCCAGCAGCATCAAGAATTTTTCTACATTTCTTAGTTAAATAAGTGATATCTCCAGAATCAATTCTAATACCTACAGGACGTTTGCCTAGTGGTTTTAAAATTTCATCAAATACTTTTATTGCATTTGGTAAACCAGATTTCAGTACGTTATATGTATCTATTAATAATGAGCAGTTATCTGGGTAAACTTCTGCCCAAGCTTTAAATGCTTCATATTCAGTATCAAATAATTGAACCCAGCTATGAGCCATAGTACCTACTGCTGGGACATCGAAATATTTATCAGCTATAGTACAAGCGGTAGAATCACATCCACCAATTATAGATGCTCTAGCACCATATATTGCACCATCATATCCTTGGGCCCTACGTGATCCAAATTCCATCACAGTTCTTCCGTCAGCAGCTCTACATATTCTGTTAGCTTTAGTTGCAATTAAAGTTTGGTGATTTATTGTAAGTAAGATCATAGTTTCTATAAATTGAGCTTGAACAACAGGACCTCTTACTATCACTAATGGTTGATTAGGGAAAACAAAATTTCCTTCAGGAATAGCCCATACATCACATTCAAATTTAAAGTTCTTTAAATAGTTTAAAAAATCTTTTGAAAATATATTTTTACTTCTCAGATAGTCTATATCAGAATCTGTGAAATTTAAGTTGTTTAAATATTCAATTAATTGTTCAACTCCTGCCATAATACAGTATCCGCCACCGTCTGGCACTCTTCTAAAATACATATCAAAATATGCTATTTTATTTTGGATCTCTTTGTTGAAATAGCCATTTGCCATAGTTAGTTCGTAAAAATCTACTAACATTGTTAGATTACGTTCATTAGTAACATCAAATCTAATTAAGTTTTCCATATCCTTCTCCTTTGAAAATATTAATATACTAAAGAAATTAATATTGAAACATATAACTATTGTACCTCTAGAAATAAATTATTACAATATAGTTATTTGCAGTATAAAAAGTCAATAATAAAAATTAAGAGGAGATAATATGAAGGTTGATTTAGATAGATATCAAAAAGAAGCAGTATATATAAATGAAAAAAATGTATTAGTTGTAGCAGCACCAGGTTCAGGAAAAACTACTGTAATTATTAATAGAGTTAATTATCTAGTAAATGAATTGAAAATAAAGGTTGGCAATATAATTGTAATTACTTTTACTAGGGCAGCGGCAGATAATATGAGAAGTAGATATAAAAATGGGTTTAATAGAGAAGTCGCACCATTTTTCGGAACCTTTCATGGATTGTTTTATAAGATTCTATTAAGAGAAGGCTATAATATATCAATAATTCAGGGAGGAATTTCTCACAGAATTATTAAGTCGGTTTTGGCAAAGTATTCAGATGAAGTTAGCGAAGACAAGATTAAAGAAGTTCTTAATAATATTTCCTTTTTTAAAACTTCTTTAAAAAAAATAGAAGATTTTAAGCCATCTTTATCAAAAGATATTTTTGTGGAAGCATTAGAAAAGTATGAAGAATACAAAAATAAAAATGGACTTTGGGATTTTGATGATTTATCTATTAAAGTAATCACATTATTTAAAGAAAATAAAGAAATATTAAATAAGTATTTGTCTTTATTTAAATATGTTCTTGTAGATGAATTTCAGGATTGTGATGAATTGCAAATTACATTTTTAAAAATGATGAATGAAAATAGTTCTTTATTTGCTGTAGGAGATGAAGATCAGTGCATTTATAGTTTTAGAGGCTCAAAACCAGAGTATATGGTAACATTTCAAGAAATTTTTAATGGGGGAAAGAAAATTTATTTATCTATAAATTACAGAAGCAATGAAAATATAGTAGATGCTTCTAAAGAAGTTATAAAAAATAATGTGAAGAGAAATACAAAAGTAATTAACTCTTATAAAAATACTAAGGGAATAATAAAATTCTCATCTCCTTATGATGAAAGAATTCAAGGTGAGGAGATTTCTAATATAGTTGAGAAATCTATAGATAATATAAGTGAAAATGCAGTTCTATATAGAACTAACATGGAAGCTAGAAGTATGATAGATACATTTACCAGAAGAAGAATTCCATTTATTCTTTTGGATAAAGGCTATAACTTTTTTGAGCATTTTATCTCGAAGGATATACTGGCCTATTTAAGATTAGCCATAAATATAAAGGATAGAGAGAGTTTTTTATATATTATCAATAAGCCGTTTAGATATATAAGTAAGAGTAACTTAGAATATGTTAGAAATTATAGAGAGGATAAATGTCCATTTGATATACTAATTGAAAAAAAGGATACTCCACCATATCAAGCAAAAAAGCTAGATGAATTAAGACGAGATATTATTCATTTAAATAAGTTATCATTATCATCCGCAATACAATATGTTATTACTGAACTAGGATATATAGATTATCTAAGAGACTATTCAGAAAGATATAATCAAAGTATCGATGATCTTGAGGATATAGTTGAAGAATTTAAGAGTGCAGCTGATGGATTGAAAACAATTATAGAACTTTTTTCTCATGTAGAAAAAGTTAAAGAAAAAATTGAAGAAAGTAAGGATGAAAAAGAAGGAGTAATTTTAAGTACTATTCATGGCGTTAAGGGAATGGAATTTAAAAATGTATTTTTAATAAACTCAAATGAAGAAACAATCCCACATAGATCCTCTATGGAAGAAAATATAGAAGAAGAAAGAAGATTATTTTATGTAGGAATAACTAGAGCAATAGATAACTTGTATATTTTTTCTCCTAAAACTCAAAGAGGAAAATTTAAAGAACCTTCAAGGTTTGTTGTAGAAGGTAGGTTTAAGGAGATAGAAAGTAATGAAGATTATGGAATAAAAGTTAATGATATTATTATTCATAAGGCTTATGGAAAGGGAAGAGTTTTAGATATAAATAAGGATGTAATAATGATAGATTTTGGTGATGAAATAAGTAAAAGTTTTTCTCTTAAGGTATTAATTGAAAATAATCTTATTACTATAAATAAGTAAATGTTCACTATTCAGTATTTAGGCTGTATAATCTTATTATGGCAATAAAAGGATGAACTAAGCTATAGTATATAAATTACGAGGTGTATTATATGGAGAATGTAAATTTAAGTAAGGTTAAATTTGCACTAGATGTTGGAACAAGATCTTTAATTGGTACCGTTGGAATAATTGAAGATGATAAATTTAAGGTAATATGCGAAAAGTATCTCGAACATGAAGAAAGAGCAATGATAGATGGTCAAATTCACGATATTGATTTAGTTGCAAAAGGCGTAAAGACAATATTAAATGAAATTGAAGAGGAAATAGGAATCAAACTTAAAGATGTTTCAATTGCAGCGGCGGGCAGATTTTTAAAAACAATAAATTCTGAGGGAATAATAGATTTAAATATTGATGACGAGATTACAAAAGAAGATATTAAAAGTTTAGAATTAGTATCTTTAAAGGCTGCTGAAAATGAGATAAATAAAACTACAGAAGGTAGATTATACTGTGTAGGATATTCAGTTAAAAATTACTTTTTAAATGGCTTTGTTATTTCTAACTTAGTTGGACATAAAGGTGAACAAGCAAAAGTTGAGACAATAGCAACATTTTTACCACGTTCAGTAGTAGATTCACTATATTCAGTAATGAGTAAAGTAGGATTAAGAGTTAATAATTTAACTCTAGAGCCAATTGCTGCTATTGAAGCTGTAGTGCCTAAAAAATTAAGGCTTTTAAATATAGCTTTAGTTGATATAGGAGCAGGTACATCAGATATAGCAATAAGTTCTAAAGATAGTATATCATCTTATGGAATGGTTCCACAGGCAGGAGATGAAGTAACAGAAGCAATAGCACAGGAGTGTTTAGTAGATTTTAATACTGCTGAATATATAAAAAGGAACTTATATGTAAATGATGAAATAACATATACAGATGTTATAGGATTAGAGAATACAGTTAGGTCAGAGAATATACTAAAGACCATTAAACCAATAGTTAAGAAGATAGCTGAATCCATAGGTAGTAAGATAATTGAATTAAATGCTAATAAACCTCCAAGTGCATTATTTTTAGTTGGGGGAGGGGCTCACACACCAGGAATTATAAATGAGCTTAGTGAAGTATTAAATATACCGATTCAAAGAATTGCGATTAAAGATAGAAAGGCTATAGAAAATTGTGTTAGTGATAATAATTTAGGATCAGCAGGAGTAACAGTATTAGGTATAGCTTTAACATCTATGAAAAACGGTAATAATGATTTTATTGAAGTTATTTTAAATGGATCAGAAGTTACCTTGTTTAATTCACATAATCATAGTGTTATGGATGTTATAATTCATGCTGGAATTAATCCGAGTATGCTAATTGCAAAGAATGGTAAAAATTTAAGATATACATTAAATGGAGTAAAAAGAGTAGCCTTTGGGGAGAGGGGAAGAAATCCTAAAATTAAGGTGAATGATAGTATAGAAGGTTTAGATAAAGTTATCAAATCAGGTGATAATATTGAGATTACATATGCTATATCTGGTAAGGATGCAAGTCCTAGAGTCATTGATGAAATAAGAGGGTTTAGTAGTATAAGTTTTTATCTTGATAATGAAATAATTAATTTAGATCCTATAATTTTAGTTAATGAAAACAAAGAGAATTTAGACTATTTCATACAAGAAAATGATGATATTAATATAATTCTTCCTAAAACTATTGGGGATTTAAAAAAATATATTATAAAAAAGGAAGTAAATATTAAAAAGAATGATATAGATATTAATAATGAGTATATACTTAATGAAGGTGATAAACTAACAACTTATCTATTAGAAAAAAATACCGAAGTCAAAGAAGAGAAAAAAGAAACTACTGAGATTGAGGTAACCTTTAATGGTTCAAAGGTAAAATTACAAGGTCAAAAGGATTATATATTTGTTGATATATTTAACCATGTTTCCTTTGATTTGACTGAGGCTAAGGGTATAATTAATTTAATATTAAATAGCAATAAAGTAGGATACACAGAAAAACTGAAAGATGGGGATATTATTGAAGTTTTCTGGAGCTAGGTAAGCATACATATAAATACAATAAAGGGGGCAAATTTTATGAATTTTAAAAATGAAGCAATAAGCATAAAAAATGAATTAATTTATATAAGAAGAAAATTACATGAACATCCAGAACTAGGCATGGAGGAATATGAAACCTCTAAGTTTATAAAGAGCTTTTTAAAAAATGAAGGTATTGAATTTATTGAAGTAGCAAAAACAGGAGTTTGTGGGATTATAAGAGGAACTAAAGAAAGAGAAAGTTCTAATATAAAGACAATAGCACTAAGAGGAGATATTGATGGTTTACCAATTTTAGATAAAAAAGCTTGTGAATATTCATCTAAGGTTGAAGGCAGGATGCATGCTTGTGGGCATGATGGACATACTACTATTTTATTAGGAGCAGCTAAACTATTAAATAAAAACAAGCATTTATTTAGCGGAAATGTAAAATTGCTTTTTGAACCAGCAGAAGAAACTATCGGTGGTGCAAGATTTATGATTGAAGAGGGAGTGTTAGAAAATCCTAGAGTAGATTGTATTTGTGGTCTTCATGTAGAAGAAAATCTAGAATGTGGAACTATTATGTTAAAGGATGGAGTAGTAAATGCTGCATCAAATCCATTCACTATTAAGATTAAAGGTTCTGGTGGACATGGAGCCTATCCTCATACTACTGTAGATCCAGTAGTAATAGCTAGTCATATTGTGTTAGCTTTGCAAACTATAGTTAGTAGAGAAATAAATACTGCTAATCCAGCAGTTATAACTGTTGGAAGTATTCATGGAGGTACAGCACAAAATATAATACCAGAAGAGGTAGTAATAAGTGGTGTTATTAGAACTATGAACAAGGAAGATAGAGCTTTTGCAAAAGAGAGACTAAGAGAAATTGTAGAAGGTATATGCAAATCTTCAAGAGCTACTGCAGATATAGATATAGAGGAATCATATCCTAATTTATACAATGATGATAATATGGTTGCTTTATTTAAAATAGGAGCAGAAAAAGTTTTAGGAAAGGAAAATGTATTATTACAAAAGCATCCTAAAATGGGAGTAGAGAGCTTTGCTTATTTTGCAAATGAAAGACCAGCAGTGTTTTATTTCTTAGGGTCAGGTAATAAGGAAAAAAATATTATTTATCCAGCTCATAGCAATTTATTTGATATAGATGAGGATTGTCTACCTCTTGGGGTGGCATTGCAATGTCAGATGGCTTTTGAATATTTGACAAGAAGGTAAATTAATATTAATCTATTATAATGGGGAAAATAGTTTATAAATAGGTGTGCTATGTAAGTTTATTAATTTCATAATTTCGCTCCAAGTCAACATAAGCTTACATAGCACACTTGAAAACTAAGGAAAGGGATTTATAAATTTTATATAGAATTATAAGTATTTTATAAATTTCTAGAAAATAAGAAACTAGGAGTGATTACTATTGAAAATAGAAATAGGAACAAATGAAGCGGGTCAAAGATTAGACAAATTTTTAAGAAAATTATTAAAGGATGTTCCATTAAGTAAAATATTTAAAGCCTTAAGAAAAGGTGATGTAAGAGTTAATGGAAAAAAGCAAAAGGAAAATTATACACTTCAAGTAGATGACATAGTTGAAATTAAATATATACAAAGTACTAAAGAAAAACCAGAAGAAAAGTTTATAAAAGTAAATGCTAGAGGAATGAAGATAACTTACGAAGATGCTAATATATTAATAGTTGAAAAGTGGCCAAATATCTTAGTTCATCCTGATGAAAAAGGAAAAGAACCAAGCTTAACTGATTATGTATTATCATATTTAAATGAAAAGGGTGATTATTTACCTGAAAATGAAGTAACTTTTACTCCAGCACCATGTAATAGATTAGATAGAAATACTTCAGGAATAGTTATTTTTGGTAAAAACTTTGAAGCCTTAAGAGGTATTAATGAATTAATTAGAGAAGGCAACGTTGAAAAGTATTACAATGCCTTAGTTAAGGGCAAAATTAAAGATGGATTATATAAGGGTTATATACTGAAAAATGAAGATGCTAATATCTCTAAGATTTATGATGAAAAAGTTCCTAATTCTAAGGAAATAGCTATGGAAGTTAAAACAATACAAACTAATAGTGCATATTCACTTTTAGAAATAGACTTGATAACAGGAAGAAGCCATCAAATAAGAGCTCATTTGTCTCACTTAGGAGCACCTATTATTGGGGATAATAAGTATGGAGATAGAAAATTAAATTCATTCTTTGCAAATAAATTTGGTTTAGATTGTCAATTCTTATATGCATATAAATTAGTTTTTAGAGATACAAAAGATAAATTAAGTTATTTAAATAATAAAACTATAACAGAAAGCTTACCACCAGTATTTAAAAAGATTAAAAATGATGTGTTTAAGTTCAGAATATAATAAAAGGTGATTAGTATGGAACAAAAATCAGCCGGACGTGGTTTTTTAATATTATCAATAGCAGGTATTGCTGGTAAATTATTATCAGCAATATATGTTCCTTTATTAAAAGCAGTTTTAGGTGAAACAGGGTATGGAATATATGTAGCAGGCTATGATATATTTGTATTTTTAATTGCAGTAACTAGTTTAGGTGCACAACCTGCAGTAACTAAGGTTGTAACAGAGCTTAGAGCTATGGGAAATCATAAAGATGCTTTAAGAGCTATGAAATTATCAATAAGGTATCTTACTATTATAAGTATAGTAATTTCTGCAATATTTATGGCATTAGCATTTCCTTTTTCTAAGTTAATTAATGCAGAACAATCTGCATGGACATTTGTGTTTTTAGGTCCAGCTTTAGTGTTTGCAGCTATTTTAGCAGCTTATAGAGGTTATATGCAAGGTATTGAGGAAATGGAGTCTCTTGCAATATCTCAAATTATTGAGCAGTTAATAAATGTAGTTCTTAGTCTTGTTTTTGCAGCTTTATTGATTGCGGTTACAAAAAACTTAGAGTGGGGAAGTGCAGGTGGGACTGTAGGTACATCTCTTGGTGCGATTGTTGCAATAATATATATATTGTATATTTACAATAAAAAGGATTTCAAAGGTGATGCAGAATTAAATCATGACAAATCCAGAAAAAAGGTTTCTGATAGAAGAATAGTAAAAAAGATATTTATGTATGCCCTGCCTATAACTCTAGTTGCAGCAGTTCAAAACTTTGCTGGTGTTATAGATAGTATAACTTTAGGAACAAGTTTATCAACAGCAGGTTTTTCAGATGTTGAAATAAATAGTTATAGGGCGGTTTTATCATATTATAAGACTCTAGTATATGTACCACTTGCTATAGTAACAGCTCTTGGAACCTCGATATTTCCTAAGATAATACAAGCTTTTGTACATAAGAATAAAAAAGAATTGAAGCAGCAAACTAGCTACTCATTTAGGATGATGTATATAATAGTAATGCCTGCGACCTTTGGATTAGCAATATTAAGTAAAGAAATATATAGATTCTTATTTGCTTCATCTACAGGATATACATTACTTATGTTTGGATCATCATTATTAATTTTTATGTCAATAACGACTATTCAAAATGTTATATTACAAGGGATTAACAAACTATATTTAATTATTGTATCAGCAAGTCTTGGATTACTTGCAAAAATAATTATAAATGTTTTATTAGTGTCTATTCCAACTGTTAACATAATGGGAGCGGTAATAGCAACCTTTATATCATATATGATACCTACTATAATAAATCATAGAAAAATAAAACAATTCTTTAAGGTAAATATTCCAATAGTAAAACAAGCAATTGTACCGACAATTTGTTCTCTATTGATGACATTAGTTATTTTAGTTGCGAAGTTCCCTATTGTTAAGGCAGCAGAAGCCTTAGGAGGAGGAAGGATTGTAATTGCAATCGCAACAGTTATACTAATAGGAATTGGTGGAATCATATATCTTTACTCAATGATTTACTTTGGAGGCATAAGAAAAAAAGACTTGGATTTAGTTTCACCAAGATTATTTAGGTTCTTGCCAAGAAGCTTGAGAAAAGAACTTTTATAATGCATAATGCGTGATGGATAATGCATAATTAAGGTGAAAACTCTTTCAGAGTTTTGAAAGATGAAGAAATGAAAGAATGAAATAATGAAGGATTTGTTGTAAAACTCAGCTTGTGCTGAGTTTTTCATTTTATAAGAAAATGAACAGAAAGTAATATGGTATAATTTGTATAAATGGTAGTACTCATAAAGTAGATTAATAATTAAAGAAGTAACCAATAAAGGGGAGATAATATGTATAAATATTTATTCATTGAGTGTAAAGTTGGAGGTCTTTTTGGCAAGAATAATCATCAAGAAATAATAGCTATGAATGCGGCAGAAGGATGGAGATTTGTATCAGCAATACCTAAAAGTAATGGTAGTTATGGTCAAATTAATATTATTGATTTAGTATTTGAAAAATATGATGAAGAATAGGATTAATTTATTTTAATTTAAAGGAGTAAGAAGTTGATTGTATTAGTTGGTGGTGAGAGCCATACTGGAAAAACTTTAATGGCACAAAAGTTACTTGAAAAATATAAATATCCATATACAAGCTTAGATCATATAAAAATGGGAATCATTCGAGGGTATAAAAATTGTGGATTTACTCCTTATGATAGTGAAGCAGTAATTTCGGAAAATTTATGGGGAGTTGTAAAGGGCATAATTGATACATGTATTGAAAATGAGCAAAATATAATTCTAGAAGGATGTTATCTTCCTCCTGAAAAAGTAGCTAATATTTCTAATGCTCATGTCATAGTAGTTTATATTGTATTTTCAAGTGAATATATTGAGAAAAATTTCAACAAGATTATTTTTTATGAGAATGTAGTCGAAAAACGAAAATTTCCAGAGGAAAGAAATGAAGATGAATTTATCACTAGAAATAAAGAGCTAAAGAAAAGGTGTATCAAAGCAGAATTACCCTATTTTGAAATTAAAGAAGACTACGAAAAAGAAATTCAAAAGGCATATGATTATATTGATGAAAGTATTATTAATTTCGAGAATAATCAATAAAAGAAAAGCATTTAACAAATTATATAATTGAAAAACAAAGAAAAACTCCGCAAGGAGTTTTTTCATTAATTCTTTCATTAACTCAGCTTGCCTGAGTTATTACCTCAATTACGCATTATCAATTATGCATTATGCATTAATTGAAAGTGTTTTGTAGTAAAGTACATATTTTATTTATCTCTTCTTTATTTATACTATAGTAGCCCTTGTTATCTATTTTATTAATAGTAACTAGCTTATTTAGTGCTAAGGCATTCATATGATATGAAATTGTAGCAGTTGTTAAGTTTAGTTTTTGTGCTATTTGTTGACTATATAGTGGTTCATTATTTAGCATTTTTAGTATTTCATATTTGCTTTTATCACTTATACATTTTAATCTTTCTAGTAATATTTCTTCCTCGTCCTTTTTTCCCTTTGAAAGGTTCATAAGCTCTTGAAATTTATAGCCTAAATAACATATTGATGTTTCCTTTATTGGAATTATTGGTGATGTATTCACACTTAATGAAATTTTTCTGAAATCTAGCATTGATGGATATATTATTAATGTAGTATCTTCATCTAATTTAAAAGTAATAAGTTCTGTTAGAAAATTTGAATCTTTATTTAATTCATTTTTCAAATAAGAAATGAGTTTGTTTTTATCTTGTTCAAAGAGTGTAAAAGCATTTTGAAAATTATCTATTGAGTCTAAAAATATATTGAAATAATCTAATAAGTGATTTTTACTATCTTCTAAAAGCACTGTTAACTTCCATTTAGCTTCGTAAGAAAAGTCTTTACTACTAATTAAATATTTTATAAATTCATCTTTACTCATGGATAAATTTAAATTTTTATCATCAAAATTTTCTATGATAAATCTAATTATTTCTTCCAATGAAAGTCTATTAACTTCTTCTTCAGATGAATTCATTATTTTTTCTTTTAAATTAATAAGTTCATCTATATTAAAGTTTGTAAGAAAAATTTCAAAAATTGATAAATTACTTCCAGTAAATCCGTCATTAACATCTGAAAAAAAGTATTCTATTTTATCCATTGGTATTGTATTTAGCTTTTTAAACTTTTCAATAAATTTATAAAAGCTTTTTAGGTTATTTCTTTTATAGTTTTCATTGTTAATATCTATCTTATATAGACTTTCATTTAATTTCTTTATTTCTTCAGATTCATTTGCTAAATAAATAAAGGTTCTATTTATTTCATATAAAATATCTACTTCATCATTAATAATATAGTTCAAAATGGACACTCCCTTTTAGTTTTAATATTGGTCAAAGCTTTTAATATTTTTATTTAAAAACATAAATAAAAATACTAAGGATACTAAAGCACCAAAGCTTAAGAATAGTATTTTAATATCAATAAATTGAGATATAATACCTATTATGAAAGCTGAAATAGGTACTGCACATAAAGCGCCTGCATTAAAAATTGAAGCTACTCTTGATAAGAATTCTTGACTTACTCTTTTTATCATAACAATTTGTAATATAAAGGTTAAGAGTAAGACACCTACACCGAGTAAAAATGTATTAATAGCTAAGGCTATATACATAAGTTGTTTGTTTTCTATATTACCAAGTAAAGACATTAATATATAGTTTATACCAATTATTATACCACCAATTATAAACATCTTTTGGCCACCTAATATTTCTTTTATTTTAGGCCCAAAAAGTCCAGCTAAAATCATTCCAATTAATATCCCTATACTTATTACAGATAAGGCAGTACTACCAGTTCCAAGTACTTCTTCAACATAAGGAGCTTGCAATGAATTAATTGGTACAACTAAGGCATTTAAAATAGCTGCAAAGATAATGATAGTAATAATAATCCCATCTTTTTTTATAAATACAAATCCATCTTTTAGATCATTTAGAGTGCCCTTAATTGTAATTTTTGAATTGTCTACTATATTATTTAATTTTAAACCTAACAGTAGAAGTCCACATATGATGAAGGTTATTGCATCTATTAAGACGGCTCCTCCTAACCCAAGTAAAGATATTAGCAGTGGAGCTATTGCAAGACCAATCAACTCGGCAATTCTACAGGCTGAAGATGAAAAAGCCATACCATGTTCTAACTTTTCCATAGGAATAATTTTTGGAACTATGGAAGCAGAAGCAGGTTGCCTAAATGATTCAAAGGATGAATTTAAAAATGTAATCACATATAAATGCCAAACAGCTAGATTCCCTGTAATAAATAAGAGAGCAACTAATAATACAGATATAGCTCTTCCTAAATCAGATATAACCATAATAATTTTATCAGGTACATATTTACAAGCTACACCAGATACAATACCAAATATTAAGTTTGGTATTCCATTAACAGCAAAAATAGTAGCTACCAAAAGTGTAGATCCAGTAATCTCATATACAAGTAATGAAAATGCTATGGTATCTATACCATCACCAAATCTTGAAATAATGCTAGAAAAAGTATTTAACATATAATTTTTTTCATGAAATAAATCACTATACTTACTTTGTTTTTTTTCTAATTTTACACCTCTCATTAAAATCCCCTTTTTACTTAAATATTATATTAAGTAAAAATATACCAGTATATTAGATAGCTGTCAATACATATTAGATAATTATCTAATATATAAAATGAAATATATGAAATAATAGATTCTAGGGAAAAATAGTTATGTACACAAATTATAAAAGACCTATATAATTGAAATAATAAGGGGGGGGTTTATGTTTTATGATGTTACAGATTTAAGAACAAAGGAAATATATCTTAAGCTAACGAAGACATGTGTGGAACAGCCAGAAAAAAGATGGTTACCAGCATATTACTTTGATATTTGCTTGTTGGATGGAACAATCATTGGTAATTGTGATTTGAGAATTGGTCATAATGATAAAACATATATCGGAGGAAATATTGGCTATGGAATAGACGAAAAATACCGTGGTCACCGATATGCAGCCAAAGCTTGTGAACTATTATTTAAGCAAGCGAAAAAGCACCATATGGATTACTTAATTATTACTTGTAATCCCGATAATATTGCATCATATAAAACTTGTGAAATAGCAGGTGGAGAATTAATAGAAATTGCAGCTATTCCAGAAGATAATGAGATGTATGCAGAAGGCAAACGACAAGTGAAAATCTTCAAATTTGATATTTAGATAAAGTTATAACTAGTATAGTGAGAATTAATAATTAAAATACTATTAAGATATATAAACTAAAAAACTACAACTAAACCTAATTCTATCAGGCTTAGTTGTAGTTTTTTCATTAATTCTTTCAATAACTCAGCTTGTCTGAGTTATCACATTAATTAAGAATTATGCATTATGCATTATGCATTATGCATTATGCAATATGCATTTATACCTTTAGTATAGAATTAAATACATATTATCTCACAGCGACTTGGAGCCTGCGACGGAGCAAGGAATATAATATGTATCTCCTCTTTATTCTTCTTCTATTCCAAAGAAACTTAGTCCAGTGAATGTTAAAAAGATTATTAGTATAAGAGCAATATTCTTAATAGTCATAAAGTCATTAAATATGTTGCTAGTTAGACCTCTCAAAATCATAAATATTAATATGGCTAGCAAAATAAAAATAATTACATTGCTCAATGATAAATTTAAATATATATGTTTTTGTACTTCTCTAAGATTAATAAATAAGCTTATACTAGAAGTTATAAATAGTGTTATACCATAACCCATTATATTTACTCCAGGTAATCCTATAAAGAAAAATAGTAATACAAGCTCTATACCAGATACAATTAAAGAGTTTCTAAGGATAATTCCTTGTTTATTCAGTCCGTTAAGTATCCCAAACATAGTACTTGATGTAAATAATATTGGAGCACTTAATGAAGCTATTTTTATATAATTGCCTAAGTCATCTCTACCATAAAACATCTGTCCTAATGAATCGGGTATTAAATTGCAGAGAACTGTGGTAGCTAGTCCTAATAAAAAAGCGATTTTCATAACTTTTTTTATTCTTATAGATGCATTGTAATAATCACGCCTACTTATAGTTTCAGAAAGATCTGGTACTATAAGCGAATTTATAGACATGATAACAATCATCGGAAAAGCAACAATTGTCAAAGCCATTCCTGTGAATTTTCCTATCATTCCTAAGGCTGTAGCAGCATCAAAACCAGCAGCAGCCAATCTTCGTGGAACTAATAGGGTAGAAGCTGTTCCAAATAAGTTTCCTAAGAAACCATTTAAGCACAGAGGAAGAGCTATTACTAATACATTAAATAGCAATTGTGAAACTCTCTCAGGTTTATCATTAGAAGGAGGAACTTTTTTTCTTAGATTTTTATAATATATAAAAAGTAAAACCAAACTTTGTAATTCACCAATAGCTAGAGAGAGGTATGCTAGGGTTACAAGTGATGTAATGGAAGTAGCTTTAAATATAAATATTAATATTGTTATAGTTATAATACGCATAGCTTTTTCAAGAATATCTATAAAAGAAGGTACTACAATTTTGGAAGTACCATAGAAATATCCCTTTAGAATATTTGATAATGCTATGAATACCATTGCTGGACAAGTTATTCTTATCGCATTAATTGTTCTCATATCATGAATTCCATATTTGCTTATGTAAGGAGCTAAAAAAAATACCATTACTCCTATAGCAATAGCCCATATTATGTTAAAACTTGCAACTGACTTTATAGTTTTATTTATATTATTATACTGCCCTTTTGACTTATATATTGCAGAGATTTGAGATATTGCTGCTATTATTCCAGCCGTCATAAGACAAATAAAAAGATTATAAATAGGCATTACTAAGCCATAAAGTCCCATGCCAACAGGGCCTATAAGTTTTGATAAGTAAATTGAGAAAATAAATCCCAAAATACCAGTTGTTATATTAGAAGCTGTTAGAAGGACAGAATTTTTTAAAAAGCTATTTTCTTTCAAAGTTTTCACCCCCAATTAATACATTTATATCTATTCCACAAAAAATAAAAATATGTATAATGAAAGAATTTTAAATATTAATAAAAAGTATTAATAAATTTATTGAGTTACTAATATAAATATAATGTAACTTATGTAATATGGAGGTAAGGTGAGATGGGAAAGACAATTATATTAAATCTATCAGATGTAAATCTAAAGGGAAATATATTAGATGTGGGAGAAAGTTTTGGTGTAATTTATAATATATCAAAAGATATTATGAATGAAATATCAGTAGATTATGTAAATGGGGATAATAATTATACTTTAAAAGAAAATGATTATGATACATGCACTATGTTCTTTTGTTTAAGTAATATGTGGAATTTTTCTAGTAGATCAAAATTAATAGAAGAAGTAAGTAAATATATTAAATCTGGGGGAGAATTATTTATATGGGATATAAATAAAGATGTTAGAGATATGATAAATAATAAAATAGTTGCAATCCTACCATCTGGGAAATACAAAGAGTTTGATTTTAAAAACTTAAATCCTATAATAAAATCAAATATCGAAGAAAATGAAAAACTCCTTGAAAAATATTATAAAATAGAGGAAACTAAATTATGGGAGGATATTCATTTTATAAAAGCTAAAAAAATATAACATTACTTTCGAAGGGAGATAAACATATGAAGATTTTACTTACAGCTTTAAACTCTAAGTTTGTACATAGTAATTTAGCTGTTAGATATTTAAGGGCATATACAAAGGATATGAATTACGAATGTAAAATTAGGGAGTTTTCCATAAATGATAGAGAAGAAAAAATATTAGAAGAGATTATTATGGAAAGGCCTAATGTAGTGGCCTTTTCTACTTATATATGGAATATAGAAATGGTAAAAAAGCTTTCAAATTTAATAAAATTAGTAGATGAAAGCATAGAAATTCTTTATGGAGGTCCTGAAGTATCTTATGATAGTCAGAACATACTTAAAGAGTTAAATGGAGAATATATTATTGAAGGTGAAGGAGAAAAAACTTATAGAGAATTTGTTGAATATAAGCTTGGAAAAAGAGATGTGGAGTCAATTAGAGGGCTTTATTACAAATTAAATGGAGATGTTATTTCAAATGGTAAAAGACCTTTGATGAATATGAATGAGGTAGTATTTCCTTATGAAGAAGATGAAAATTTAGATAACAAAATAGTTTATTATGAAGCTAGCAGGGGTTGTCCATTCAATTGCAAATATTGCTTATCATCAACTATTCATGGAGTTAGATTCTTAGATGTAGACAGGGTTAAGAAGGAGTTAAAATACTTCATAGATAAGGAAGTAAGACTAGTAAAGTTTGTAGATAGAACTTTTAATTGCAATCATAAATTTACAATGGCTATATGGGAATATCTAATTAACCAAGATACTAAAACTCAATTCCATTTTGAAATTTCTGCAGATATATTAAAGGATTCTGAACTTGAATTGTTAAGAAAAGCACCTAAAGATAGATTTCAATTTGAAGTGGGAGTTCAAACTACTAATGATGAAGTTTTAAATAAAATAAATAGATTTGTTAACTTTAGCGATATAAAGGAAAAAGTAGATGAGCTTCTTAAGATAAGAAATATTAAACAGCATCTAGACTTAATTGCAGGTCTTCCTGGGGAGGATTATTTTTCATTTAAAAAATCATTTAATGATGTATATAGTATAGCACCAGAAGAAATACAACTAGGTTTCTTAAAACTTCTTAGAGGATCATCTATGAGGGAAGAAGCTGATGAGTATGGAATGAAATACTCACCATATCCTCCGTATGAAATACTAAGGACTAATGATATAAGTTATGAAGAGATTTTAAAGCTTAAAAAAGTTGAAGAAATGGTCGATAAGTACTATAACTCACAAAAATTCAATAACATAATAAAATATTTTGTAAATAAATTTGAGACGCCTTTTGATTTTTATTACGAATTAGGAAAATACTTTGAGCGTAAAGGCTATTTTGATAGAAATATTGGAAATAGTGAATATTATAGAGTATTTTTAGATTTTAATATGGAAATATTAAAAGAAGATAATTCTATATTAAAAGAAATTTTAAGATATGATTATTTAAGTTTTAATAAAAGGAGAGGTATACCTGACTTTATCGGTAGAAGCATAGAAAAAAGAGAAGAAGATGAGATTAAAGAAAAACTAAGAGATAGATATTCTTTTAAAGAGTATTATTTAGAATCTTTTAGTATAAATATTAATAAATTTAAAGATTCCTCAGAAATAATTAAGGAAAAAGATTATTTTATTTTTGGTTATAGCGGGGATATAATACATATTAATGATGATATAAACGCTATAGATAGAGAGTAAGTATATATTAAATTGATAAAAAATGATTGAATAAAATGAATAATTGTGATTATTCATACAAAAGAAGAACAAAAATGTTGAAAAAAGCGAGGAATAGTGTATAATATATAATAGTAAAAAGTAATTAATACTATATAAAACATTAATTACTATATTATTATTGTAATATAATAAAGGTGGTGAGATTTTGGCATTAGAAGCAATAAATGATATTAAAAGGGCTGAAGATCAAGCAGAAAAACTAATACAAGAAGCAACAGTCAGAGCAAAAGAAATAATAAAAAATACAAAAATAATGGCAGACGAGGAGTACACAAAAATTTTAGAAAGTGCTAATTTAAGAAAAAATGAAATTCTTGAAAAAGCAAAAAAAGATGGAAATATTGAAGCTGAACCTATATTAAATCAAGGTGAAAGAGATGTACAAGAAATAAAGAATATTTCAGCTGAAAAGAAAAATAATGCTATTAATTTAATCGTTGAGAGGATAGTGAAGATTCATGGCAATAGTTAAGATGAAGAAGTTCACTTTGCTTACCTTTGAATCTAAAAAGTCAGAACTTCTAAAAGAAATTCAAGGCTTATCTAATGTTGAGTTTATTAATTTGCAAAATGAAGATTTTCTTAAAAAATATGAATATTTGGAAAGTTTATCTAAAGATAGCGATGAAATAGAATGTTCTGATTATGAAGAAAATTTATCTAAAGCAAAATTTGGAGTTGAGTTTTTAACTAAATATGTTCCAAAGAAATCAGCCTTACAGGCATTAAGAGAAGAAAAATTAACTTTGACTTTAGATGAATTAGAGGAAAGATTTAATTCTTCTAACTGGTTAGCTAGCTATGAAAAAGTAAAACAAAAGGAAGAAGAATTAGCAAAGTTAGATTCAGAAGTAACAAAGTTACAATCTGAAATAGATACATTAACACCATGGGAAAATTTAGACATTGCTTTTAGTGAACTAGAAACATTAAAAAGAACATCTTATTATTTAGGAAGTATAGCTAAAGGTTATGAAGAAACGTTACTTCAAGAATTATCAGATTGTTATATAGAGATAATATCAAGAAATGCAAATGATATAAACATATTACTTCTAGCTAATAAAGAATATGATGAAAAAGTTACAGAAGTTTTAAGAAGTGTTGGATTTAATTCCTTTAAAACACAACAAAGTGATGTGCCATTAAAATTAATTTTAAATTACAAACATGAAATAGAAGAAATTCAATCTAAAAAATTCTTTGTTCAAGAAGAAATAGCAGACCTTGAAGAAGATTTGAAAAAATTAGAGTTAGCATATGATTATTTTGCAAGTAAAGTTGAAAGAAAAAAGGTTACTAGCAACTTTTTAAAGACTAAAAATGTTTGTGCAATCCAAGGGTGGATAGCTGAAGAAGACAGTGAGAACTTAAGAATAATATGCTCTAATGTTCTTAATAATGATTATTACATTGAATTTGAAGATGTTAAAGAAGATGAAATAGACGATGTTCCTATAAAACTAAGAAATGGAGAGTTAGTGTCTGCCTTTGAAAGTATAACAGGTATGTATAGCTATCCTAAATATAATGAAATAGATCCAACCCCACTTCTTACACCATTTTACTTAATATTTTTTGGTATGATGGTAGCTGATGCAGGATATGGATTAATAGTTTTATTAGGTTCATTTTTAGCACTTAAGTTCTTAAAATTAAGTGATAGCATGAGAGATTTTGCAAAGTTCTTCTTTTATTTAAGCTTTCCAATAATATTCTTTGGATTAGTTTATGGTTCATTCTTTGGTGATTTAATAGTTTTACCAACTCAATTAATTGATTCAAATAAAAATGTAATGACTATTGTAGTCTTATCCTTAGGATTTGGAGTAATTCAAATTTTCTTTGGACTATTTATTAAAGCTTATAGCTTAATAAGGATAGGAAAAGGGATGGACGCTTTACTTGATGCAGGATCCTGGTTAATTACATTAACATCAATAGGTGGAATTGCAGCAGTAAAATTCTTAGGATTACCAGAATTTTTAGGAACAGTATTTATTGTAACAACAATTATAGGTATGATACTTATAGTTATTGCTGGTGGAAGAAATGAAAAGTCTATTGGAGCAAAGGCTGGGCAAGGTTTATACAATTTATATGGTATAAGTGGATATGTAGGAGACTTAGTTTCATATACAAGACTTATGGCATTAGGCCTTGCAGGAGGTTCGATTGCAGGTGCATTAAACTTATTAATAAATACTTTACCAGGAGTAGCTGCAATAATACTAGGACCAGTATTATTAATCTTTTTCCATATATTCAATTTAGGATTGTCTTTACTTGGAGCATATGTTCATACAGCAAGACTTCAATATGTTGAATATTTCGGTAAGTTCTATGATGGTGGTGGAAAACCCTTTAAAGCATTTAAAAGTTCAGAAAAGTATATAAAAATCAAAAGAAATTAGGAGGAATTATAAAATGGAAATGTCATGGATTCAATTTTTAATAGAAAATAATGGGGGATTATTTTTTGCAGCAATTGGAGCAACCTTAGCAGTTGTATTATCAGGAATAGGTTCAGCTAAAGGTGTTGGTATAGTTGGTGAAGCAGCAACTGGTTTAGTTACAGAAGAACCACAAAAGTTTGGTAAAGCGTTAGTTCTTCAATTATTACCAGGTACACAAGGTTTATATGGATTCGTTATAGGTTTCTTAATATTTACTAAAATGACTTCAGGTATGCCATTTGAACAAGGTTTATATTTATTAGGTGCTGCTCTTCCAGTAGCATTTACAGGACTTTGGTCTGCAATATCTCAAGGAAGAGTTGCAGCAGCTGGTATTCAAATATTAGCGAAGAATGAAGAACATAACACTAAAGGTATTATATTATCAGCTATGGTTGAAACATATGCATTATTAGGTTTCGTTATATCATTTATGTTAGTAAATAAAGGATTCTAGGATTGGAGAGAATAGGCTATGGCAAATGTAAATAATCTAACTTCTAAAATCCTTAGGGATGCTGAAGAAAGAAAGGAAAGTATTCTAGCTTCTGCTGAAGAAGAAAAGAATAAAATTCTTTCAAAGAAAATAGCTAAAGCCAAGGAACTAGAAAAAGAAATTATAGATAAAGCTGAGGTTGAGGCTAAGAGTAGAAAAGAGAGGATTTTATCTTCTGCTTCTCTAAAGGTTAGAAATAATAAATTATCTGCAAAACAAGAAGTTATAAAAGATGTATTTGATAAGAGTATAGATGTATTAGCTTCTATCTCTGGAGATGATTTTTTAAGATTTATTAAGAATACTATACTTTCTTTAGGTGAAATAGGAGAACAAAATCTTATTTTAAATAAAGAAGGATTGGAGTTAGTTGATCTTACTTTTATATATGATTTAAATCAATCATTAGGAGATAAGGGAAATATAAAGCTAAGTCCAAAGGTTGGAAGTTTTAAAGGTGGATTTATTCTTGAAAGAAATGGAATAGAAATAAATAATACGTATGAAGCTTTAGTAAGTTCATTAAAAGATGAATTGGAGTTTGAAGTAGCAAACGTGTTATTTGGTTAAGGAGGGTAAGAAATGGATGTAATGAAGTTTACCCAAGCAGTATCAAGAATATGGGTTTTAGAAAACAGACTCCTTGATAAAACAAAAGTTGAGAGAATGATTGAATCCACTTCAGCTAGTGAAGTGCTTAGAATATTAAATGAAACAGAATACGCAAATGTTTCATCAAATGTAAAAAGAGCAGAAGATTATGAAGAAATCTTAACCGCAGAATTAAAAAGGATATATGATTTAGTTTATGAAATGAGTCCTGTTAAAGAAATTGTTAAGATAATGAGTTTAAAATATGACTATCATAATGCTAAGGTTCTTTTAAAGGCAAAAGTACTAGGTAAAGATTTATCATCAATGCTTATTAAACTGGGGAATTTAGACTTACAAGAAATTAAGCGTAAGATTGATTCTGATGATTTGAAAGGTATAGATGGCATAATAGGCAAAGGGATTCAAGAAGCTATGAAGGTCTTTGAAGAAACTAAAGATCCTCAAAAAATAGATATTATTATAGATAAATATATGTATGAAGAATTAGTAGAAATTAATAAGTCTTTAAATTATAAGTTTATAGATAACTTAGTTAAATCAATGATTGATTCTACTAATATAAGAACCTTACTTAGAATTAAAAAACAAAATAAAGGAAGAGGTTTTGCAGAAGAAGTAATATTTAATGGTGGAGCTATAGATAGTAATAAATTAATTTTATTACTAAATGAATCTCCAGAAAATATTATATCTAGATTACAAACTACTATTTATTCAAGCTTAATCAAAGAAGGATTAGAAGGATATATAGCTACTGATTCTGCAAGTCTTTTAGAAAAGTTAAGTGATAATTATATTATGCAATTAATGAAAGATTCTAAGTTAGTTACATTTGGACCAGAAAGATTATTATCTTATATTTATGCTAAGGAAACAGAAATAAAAGTGATAAGAATTATAATGGTTGGCAAGCTTAATAATATTGCTGAGGAAGTAATAAGGGAAAGGTTGCGTGATATATATGCATAAGAAAATAGGCGTAGTTGGAGATAAAGATTCAATTTTAGGTTTTAAAGCTATAGGAATAGATGTATTCCCAGTAGTAGAGCCTGAAGAAGCTAGAAAAGCAGTAGATAATTGTGCAAGAAATAATTATGCAGTAATATTTGTTACTGAACAAGTAGCTAAAAATATTGAAGAAACTATAGCACGTTATAATGAACAAATACTTCCATCAGTAATATTAATTCCAAGCAATCAAGGTTCATTAAATATTGGACTTAAGAGAATTAGTGATAGTGTGGAAAAAGCTGTTGGCGTTAATATTTTATAGGAAGGTAGGTTAGTAATTTGAAGACCGGAAAGATTATAAAGGTTGCAGGTCCCTTAGTTGTAGCTGAGGGAATGGAAGAAGCAAATATATTCGATATGGTAAAAGTTGGAGAAAATGGTCTTATCGGAGAAATCATAGAAATGAGAAATGATAGGGCATCTATCCAAGTTTACGAAGAGACTACAGGGATTGGACCAGGGGACCCAGTAATTACTACTGGAGAACCATTAAGTATAGAATTAGGACCAGGTCTTATTGAATCAATGTTTGATGGAATACAAAGACCACTTGATGCTTTTGAAAAGGCAGCAAATTCACCATTCTTAAAGAAAGGTGTAGCTGTAAAATCATTAAATAGAGAAAAAGTTTGGAATTTTGATGCTACTGCAAAAGTAGGAGATGTTGTAGAAGCGGGAGATATTATTGGAACAGTTCAAGAAACTTCAGTAATTCTACATAAGATCATGATTCCTTATGGAATAAAAGGAACTATAAAAGAAATTAAATCTGGAAATTTCACTATAGTGGATACAGTTTGTATTGTAGAAACTGAAAAGGGTGATAAAGAAATAACTTTAATGCAAAAATGGCCAGCAAGAAAAGGAAGACCATTTGCAAGAAAATTAAAACCAGAAGCTCCAATGACAACAGGACAAAGAGTAATAGATACATTCTTCCCAGTTGCTAAAGGTGGAGCTGCTGCAGTTCCAGGACCATTCGGAGCTGGTAAGACAGTAGTTCAGCACCAAGTTGCTAAATGGGGAGATACTGAAATAGTTGTATATGTTGGATGTGGAGAACGTGGTAATGAAATGACAGATGTTCTTAATGAATTCCCAGAACTTAAAGATCCAAAGACTGGTGAAAGCTTAATGAAGAGAACAGTTCTTATTGCAAATACATCAAATATGCCAGTTGCAGCTAGAGAAGCTTGTATATATACAGGAATAACTATAGCTGAATATTTTAGAGATATGGGTTATTCAGTTTCAATAATGGCTGATTCAACATCTAGATGGGCAGAAGCATTAAGAGAAATGTCAGGAAGACTTGAAGAAATGCCAGGGGATGAAGGTTATCCTGCTTATCTTGGATCAAGACTTGCCGATTACTACGAAAGAGCTGGTAAAGTAGTATGTTTAGGTAAAGATGGAAGAGAAGGAGCTGTAACAGCTATTGGAGCAGTATCACCTCCAGGAGGAGACTTATCAGAGCCAGTTACTCAATCAACTCTTAGAATAGTTAAAGTTTTCTGGGGATTAGATGCTCAATTAGCTTATAAGAGACATTTCCCATCAATAAACTGGTTAAATTCATATTCATTATATGCAGATACAATAGATGCTTGGATGAATGAAGAAGTTGCATCAGATTGGTCATCATTAAGACAAGAAGCTATGACTTTACTTCAAGAAGAATCAGGTCTTCAAGAAATAGTAAGCCTTGTTGGTATTGATGCATTATCTGAAAATGATAGACTTAAATTGGAAGTATCTAAATCAATAAGAGAAGATTATCTTCAACAAAATGCATTCCATGAAGTTGATACTTATTCTTCATTAGATAAGCAATATAAGATGTTAAAATTGATACTTCTTTTCAGAAAAGAAGCAGAGAGAGCATTAAAAGCAGGTGTTTATTTAAATAAAATCTTAGGTTTAGATGAAATTAGAGATAAGATTGCAAGAAGTAAATATATTAATGAAGATAATATAGATAAGATGGATGAAATTGCAGTAGAATTAAAATCTGCTATAGATACACTAATAACTGAAGAGGGAGGTGTTCTAGATGCTTAGAGAATATAAGACAGTAACAGAAATTGTAGGACCTTTGATGGTTGTTGAAGGTGTTGAAGGTGTTAAATATGATGAATTAGTTGAAGTAGAACTTCAAACTGGTGAAATGAGAAGAGGTAAAGTTCTTGAAATTAATGGAAGTAGAGCCATGGTTCAACTTTTTGAAGGATCATCAGGAATTAATTTAAAGGAAACAAAAGCTAGATTCTTAGGAAAGCCACTTGAACTTGGTGTTTCAGAAGATATGCTTGGAAGAATATTTGATGGTATGGGACACCCAATAGATAATGGCCCAAACATAATACCTGAAAAAAGATATGATATAAATGGAGAAGCAATTAATCCAGTATCAAGAGATTATCCATCAGAATTTATTCAAACTGGTATTTCAGCTATTGATGGACTTAATACTCTAGTAAGAGGACAAAAGTTACCTGTGTTCTCAGCATCAGGGCTTCCTCATGCACAACTAGCTGCACAAATAGCAAGACAAGCGAAAGTTTTAAATTCAGATGCTAACTTTGCTGTTGTATTTGCTGCTATAGGTATTACATTTGAAGAATCTCAATTCTTCGTAGATGAATTTAATAAGACAGGTGCTATAGATAATTCAGTATTATTTATGAACCTTGCATCTGACCCTGCTATCGAAAGAATAGCTACACCAAGAATGGCTCTTACTACAGCTGAATATTTAGCTTATGAAAAAGGAATGCATGTACTTGTTATAATGACTGATATAACAAACTATGCAGAAGCCTTAAGAGAAGTATCAGCTGCTAGAAAAGAAGTTCCAGGAAGAAGAGGATACCCAGGATATCTATATACGGACCTTTCTACTTTATATGAAAGAGCGGGAAGACTTAGAGGTAGAGAGGGCTCTATAACTCAAATTCCAATTTTAACAATGCCTGAAGAGGATAAGACACATCCAATTCCAGACTTAACTGGATATATAACTGAAGGGCAAATAATACTTTCAAGAGAATTATATAAGAAGGGTGTTGTACCTCCAATAGATGTATTACCATCACTTTCAAGACTTAAAGATAAAGGTATTGGTAAAAATAAGACTAGAGAAGATCATGCTGATACAATGAACCAATTATTCTCAGCTTATGCACAAGGTAAGCAAGCAAAAGAATTATCAGCTATTTTAGGTGAATCAGCATTATCAGATATAGATAAACAATATGCAAAATTTGCAGAAGCTTTTGAAGAACAATATGTATCACAAGGCTTTACAACAAATAGAAGTATAGAAGAAACATTAAATTTAGGATGGAAACTTTTAAAGATACTTCCAAGAACTGAACTTAAGAGAATAAGAGACGAATATCTTGAAAAGTATATGCCAAAGGGAGATGAAGAATAGCCATGGCAAGATTAAATGTCAATCCTACTAGAATGGAGATGTCTAAGTTAAAGAAGAGGCTGGTGACAGCTACAAGAGGACATAAACTTTTAAAGGATAAGCAAGATGAGCTTATGAGACAATTTGTTAATCTTGTCAAATATAATAATGAATTAAGGAAATCTGTAGAAGCAGAGCTTCAAGGAGCACTTAAGGATTTTGTTATGGCTAGAGCTGTTATGAGCTCAGAATTTTTAGAGGAAGCAATAGCTTATCCAAAAGAAAGTATATCTGTTGAAGTAGGAACTAAGAATATAATGAGTGTTAATGTTCCTAAAATGAATTTTCATAGACAGCTTGAGGGTGATGAGGGGAGTATATTCCCATATGGTTTTGCAACTACATCATCAGAATTAGATGATTCTATTGCTAAATTATATAATATATTACCTAAATTATTAGAATTAGCTGAAGTTGAAAAGTCTACTCAGTTAATGGCAGATGAAATAGAAAAAACAAGAAGAAGAGTTAATGCTCTTGAATACATGACAATACCTTCATTACAAGAGACTATTAAGTATATTAGAATGAAGTTAGATGAAAATGAAAGAGGAGCTTTAACTAGACTTATGAAAGTTAAAGATATGATACAAGCAAAAAACTAATAAAGTTATTGAATAATATAAAAAGAATAACAAAATATAAAATGGGTATAGAACTAAAATGAGTTTTATACCCATTTCTTAAATTATGCATTATGCATTACGAATTATGCATTAGCTAGCGTGTATTACGCATTCTCCACTGTTCATTCTGTATTATAATTTGAAATCATCCAAGTTTTATATTTAAATAGTCACTGTTTTGTCATTGATAAAAATAGTCGATAATAGTATAATTATAGAATATTATTTAACATAATAAAATAGCGTTTGAATTTTAAGGAGCATATTATGAGATATATTTTATCTTTCATATTAGCATTTTTAATAGTGTACTTTATAACACCAGGACTAATTAAATTATCTAAAAAATATAGTTTTACTGATAAGCCAACTAAACGAAAAAAACATGATAAAGAAACACCGCTTTGTGGTGGATTAGCTATGTTTATAGGATTTTTTATAGTGTACTTTATAACTAACAATTATACTATGACAGTAGAGAAAATTTGGATATTTGTAGGTTCACTTCTTATATTAGGTATAGGTTTAATTGATGATTATTTTAAAACTAGAGGAAAGGAATTTCCTATATATCCTAGATTAATTATACAATTGATAGCTGCATTTATAATATATAATGCTGGTATTGTTTTTAGAGGATTTATGAATCCTTTTACAGAGGAATACATAGTTTTATCGGGTTTTCTACAATTTGTATTGACTATTACTTGGATATTCGGAGTAACAACAGTCATTAACTGGTCTGATGGAATGGATGGACTTGCTGGTGGGTTATCACTTATTTCCTCTATAACATTTGCAGGAGCAGCAATTATATTAAAGCAAAGTGAATCTATCACGATGTCATTAATTGTTTCAGGAGTCACATTAGGATTCTTAAAATATAATAAGTATCCAGCAAAGATATTCATGGGAGATTCAGGAGCAAATTTTTTAGGATTTATATTAAGTATAATTGCATTAGATGGAGCATTTAAGCAAACTACTTTAATGAGCTTGTTTATACCTTTATTAGCATTAGCAATACCCATATTTGATAATATTTTTGTTATAATTAAAAGATTTAAGGATGGGAAACCTGTATATCAAGCAGATAGAAGCCAGATACATTATAGACTAGAGGCAAAGGGGTTTACACCAAAGCAAGTAGTAACATATATAAATATGGTTAGTTTAGCCTTTAGTTTAATATCAATTATATTATTATTAATAAAAAAATAATTATAAAATTCAGCTTAATGCTGAATTTATTTTATAAAAAAGTGTTTGAAAATTTTGATTATTATTAAAAAAGGATTTCATAATGATTATTATATAATAGTATTTTTTTACTTTTTTAGAGTAAATAAACAAAATTTCATGTATATTTTTTAAAAAAACACAAAAAAATGTATGGAAAAGAATAACAAGTGATAGTATAATTAGTGTATTGAAAATGCACATTATAAGTATACAGAGTTATTTATATTTTTAATGTAAAAGGTGAATGATTAATTATGTTTGAAACTATTATTATCTCATTAATATTTTGTAAAGTAAAAAAATTAAAAATAAAACCATTATTAAAAAACTGGACAATATATCCTGTTATTTTTATGGAGGTAATTTGTTTAATTATACAAGCTAATATATTTTCTGAAAATTACAATTTAATAAAGTATGTAGGCGTGGTGAAAACTTTATATCTATGTTCATATTTGCCATTAATATTTGTGTATAAACAATATGTTTCTGCGATTATAGGTTCAGTATTTGTAGTAGTTGGAGGAATATTAAATGATTTAGCTATTTGGGCAAATAATGGGTATATGCCTGTATTTCCAAGTCTTTCATATTTGACTGGATATGCAAAGATAGATTCCTTTGACAAAGTAAATGATATACATATATTAGGGGATTCTTTAACTAAACTAAAGTTTTTAACTGATATATTTGATATTGGATATAGTGTTCTTAGTTTAGGAGATATATTTATAAGAGGATTTGTATTTATAATTATATACAAATCAGTAAAGTATCTAAATTTAACTAATGAAAAAATTATTGACTAAATTAATAATGAAATAAAGAGGAGATTAAATATGTTAAGGTTGCAACCAATAGAATTTATATTAAGAGCTCTACCAGAAGCTTTTTTAGTTATATTTGGGATTTATGTTTTTTCCAAAACTGAAGTAAATAAAATAAAGTACTTAGTGACAAGTATATTATTCTCTCTAATAATATTTATCACTAGAATGTTGCCAATAAATTATGGTGTACATATGATTTTATCTGTATTATTCTTATTATTTATAGCAATTTGGTATAACAAGATAGATGTTGTTAGTAGCATAAAAAGTATTATGATTGTGTATTTTATACAATTAGTTTCAGAAGCTATAAATGTTTTAATTCTTAATATGTTGAATCTTGATTTAGATACTTTATTAAAGGATGCAGTTTATAAAAGTATTTTAGGAATTCCGTCCTTAATGATTACAGGAATTATAATATTAATTTTTTATATTTTAAATAAAAAGAGAAAGAAGTTTAAGGAATATGAATTTAGAGATATTAAGTAAAAGTATATCAAATAATTTAAAAGAGCAATTACAATTAGATGAAGATACTAGAAGTATTATTGAGTATGGAATATTTGCTTTTTTCCATATGGGAATATCCATATTACTAGTAGCTATATTTGGTGCGATTTTTAATGTTATGATTCAAGCTTTAATAATTTCTTTTACTGGAGCTATATTAAGAAAATTTTCAGGTGGAGCCCATGCAAGCACTTCGGGTAATTGTGCAATAGTAGGTGTATTAATTGCAGTTATTCCAGCTTATATACTTAAACATATAAGTTTAAATATCAGTTATATAAGTATTATAGGAACGGTATTATTTGTTATTTCATTTATTATTATTTATAAATTAGCACCAGTAGATAGCCCAAATAAGCCAATAAAAAAACAAGCAAAAATTAAAAGGTTAAAAAGAGGATCTATTATTATACTATCTGTTTATATGATTATAATAGTCTTTAATATGTACATCTACTATACATATAAAATTGGCATATTATTAGAATATTCTTCTTGTATATTTATAGGTGTATTGTGGCAAGTATTTACATTAACTAAATATGGTCACTTGGTAGTTAATAAAATAGATTCTTTATTTATAAATATTACTAAATTTATAAGGAGGGGTAAAAATGAAGAGGTTAAATAATAAAGTATTAATGGCAGTTGCAGCTTTTGCAACAGTAATTGCATCTGTAGTATCTACTTCAGCATGCTTCTGGGCTATGTATCAACCAGAAGAACCAAAAGCTTTAAGAGACGAATAAAAACTTTAGAATATGAAAATTTAAATAAAGATCGGAGATTTCCGGTCTTTATTTTAAACACTATGAGGTGGACAATATGAATAGTATAAATAAGGATAAACAAAAACAAATAAATGATATGGTTTCAGTGGTAAAACTAGCATCATTAATGTTCACAACTATCATATTTTTTCAGCGTATATTTAATAATAATGAATTTTTAAGCAATTTAGTATATCAACAGATTTTATTTATGGCAATAGGATTTGTAATGATATCATTATTAGGTATATATATATTATGGGCATTTTCATTAGATGATAAAATCAATAAAAATAAATATAGAAAAATTATCTTTATAGAGAACTTAGTTTTTATTGTAATTTTTTTTATTACAGTAATTCTTTCAGGTGCACATTCTAGTGAATATAAAATTATATTTTTATTTATAATTACAAGTGCAACAATACAATTAGGATATAAAAATGGGATAATAGTTTCAATAATTTCTTCAGTTTTAATACTTGGAATGGATATATTGTCTATACAAGAATCAGGAGTTAATAAATATTTTCAAAATGATTTAATATTATCAGGAATATTTATTTTAACTGCATGGCCATTAGGGTTTTATGTAAAAATTGAGGGAGAGCATATAAGTAAATTAGAGGAGCTAGTAAATAAAGATGGGTTAACTGAAGTTTTTAATCACAGGTATTTTCATGACACATTAAAAGAGAAAGTAGCATTATCAGAGAAATATAATGAACCTATTTCTTTGATATTTGTTGATATAGATTTTTTTAAACATTATAATGATTTATATGGACATCAAAGAGGAGACGAAGTACTAAGAGTTATAGGTAAAATATTAAGAGAAAACAGCAGAGAAAATGATATACCAGCCAGATATGGAGGGGAAGAGTTTGCAATAATTTTACCTAATACAAAGGAAGAAGATGCTGTCATTATAGCAGATAAAATAAGAAAAGTTATAGAAGATACTAAATTTTATGGGGAAGAAAATCAGCCCCATGGAATATTGACAGCCTCAATGGGAATATCGGTATATCCAAATAAGGCTAAAGATGAGATAGAGCTTATTAAGAGTGCGGATGATGCATTATATAGAGCAAAATTTTTCATGAAAAATAGAGTAGAGACATATACTTCTGTATTAGATGAAATAAAATCTGATATAGACGAGAAAGATGTAGAATTAGTTGCATCTATAAAGACGTTAATTAGCGTAATAAATGCTAAAGACAGATATACATATGGACATACTGAAAGAGTAGTTCTTTATAGTAGATTGTTAGCTGATAAACTTAGATTAACTAATGAAGATAAAAAAAGTTTAATTCATGGAGCTTATATGCATGATATAGGTAAGATAAATATATCTAAAGATATTTTGACTAAAAGAATGCCATTAACAGATGCTGAGTGGGAAATATTAAAGAAGCATGCTGAAGATGGAACAGAGATTATTAAGCAAGTTAAAAACTTAGAAGGTATAATACCAATAATACTACATCATCATGAAAAGTTTAATGGTACAGGATATCCAGGAAAATTAAAAGGCGAAGAAATTCCTTATTTAGCTCGAGTATTGTGTGTAGTAGATAGCTTTGATGCTATGACTTCTAATAGACCATATAACTTTAGAAGAACTTATGAGCAAGCTATAGAAGAAATAAGAAGATGTAGTGGGAGTCAATTTGATCCTAATATAGCAGAAGAATTTATTGAAGTTATTAATGAAAATAAAAATAAGTTTGATAATTTATTATAAAAAATAGAGGTGAGAGTTTTGAGAATAGGCGTAATTGGTTTAGGAAATATCTGTGAAAAGGCATATTTACCTGTAATTACTTCTCTAGAGAATGTAGAATTAATTTTTTGTACTAGAAATATAGATAAGCTTAAGAGCCTTTCTAAAAAGTATAGAGTAGCTGAGTATGCATCTTCAGTTGAGGAATTAATAAATAAGAACATTGATGCAGCTTTTATTCATACAGCAACAGAAAGTCATACAGAAATAATTGAGAAGTTATTAAATAATAATATTAATGTATATGTTGATAAACCTATAAGCTATAATTATGAAGATAGCATTAGACTATCAAATTTAGCTAAAAAGATGAATAAAATATTTATGGCTGGTTTTAATAGAAGGTTTGCACCTATGTATTCTAGACTTAGGGAATTAAAGTCTCCAGCAATAATTAAACTAGAAAAAAATAGACTTAATAGTCCAAAGGACCCAGTAGTCTTTGTTCTTGATGATTTTATACATGTTATTGATACAATTAGATTTTTAGCTAATGATAAATTAGAGATACTAAATGTATCAGGTAAAAAAGAAAATGGATTATTACATAATTTAGTTGTTACATTAGGTAATAATAATACAACATGCATAGCTATTATGAATAGAGATAGTGGCGCCAATGAAGAAGTGCTAGAATATTATTCTTCAGGAACTAAAGTAATAGTTAAAGACTTAGTTAATTCAAAGGTATTAACAGATAATTCTGATTCAAACTTAAAGTTTAAGGACTGGGATACTATTCTTTATAGAAGAGGATTTGAGAATATAATCAAAGCATTTTTGAAAGCTGTTGAAGATAAGAATCAAGAATGTCTAACTATAGATGATTCCTTAGAAACACATAGATTGTGTAATGAAATAATAGATATGGTAAATAAAATTTAAGGAGCTGTTACGACAGCTCCTTAAATTTTTATTTCCTTCTTAATAAGTCTTTTATTGGTTAATTCTTTAATAAGTTGGTATGCTACGCTAAAGGTTGGTATACCAATTAACATACCAAGCAATCCTAATGTACTACCACCGACTAACATAGCAAGCATGACCCATATAGCAGGTAGACCAATTGAATTACCTACTACTCTTGGATAAATAATATTACCTTCAAATTGTTGTAAGCATAAAATAAATACTATAAACCAAAGAGCTTGGATTGGATTTATAATAAGTATTAAAAATACTGCTGGAATTGTTCCTATAAATGCTCCGAAAACAGGTATTAGTGCTGTTACACCTATAAGTACGCTTACTAATAAAGAATAAGGCATCCTAAATATTGTCATACCTATGAAGCATAAAACACCTAGAATAACTGCTTCAATACATTGACCGGCAATAAATTTTGCAAAAGTAGCATTTGTAAGCCTTCCAATTCGTAAAGTCTTTTCAACAATATTTTTATTAAAAAATGCATATAGAAATTTTTTAAGGTGATATATTAAAGTTTCTTTACTAGCTAACATATAAATGGCTAATACTAAGGACAATACAAAATTTACTATTCCACTAGTGATATTTAATGTTGTACTAAATATACTTGCCAGGGATGAAGTTAGGAAATTAGCAAAAAATCTTAATAGCTCTTGCCATGTATTCAATAATGTATCATAAATATTTTTTAATATTTCTGTAGAATTGACATGATCATTTATTAATACTTCAAATGATTGAATATATCCTGGAACTGCATCAAGTAGTGTAGATGTACTTGAAACTAGTTGAGGTACTACAAAAAGTATTAAAGCTATAATTAATCCTATAACAACTATAAATGTTGTTAAAATAGACAAAGGCCTTTTAAGCCCTCTAACAAAACTAGATTTCTCTTTATCTAGAAAATTAAAGACATTATTTTCAAAGAATTTCATTGGTAAATTTAACACAAAAGCTATTGCAAAGGCCATTATAAATGGGCTAATAATACCTATAACATTATCTAAAGATGAGATTACCGATTTAATATTTAATAAAACAAAATAAAGAATAATTAAATATGTTCCAAGTAAAAGATTTTCTTTGAATTTTTTATTTATTTCTTTCAAATATATTAACCTCCAATATATAAATTGATATAATCTTATTTTAATTGAAGTAGTTAAGGAAATCCAGTAATAAAGTTGAAGGATTTGTAAAATGTAAGTAAAATGTAATATGAAACTATAGATATAATGGAGATGAAAAAATGAGTAAGGTTAAAAATATAAAAACACTATCCCAGAATAGATATTTATCATTGTATAGTGCAGACTATATTAATAAAAATGGAAATTTGAAAAATTGGACGATTGCTTCAAGAAAAGACTTAGAAACTCTAGAAAATATATTTTATAAGAATGAAGAAGATAAAATAGATGCGGTTGTAGTAATTGCAAAGCATATAGATGAAAATAAATTAGTTGTAATTAGACAGTTTAGAGTTCCGCTTAATGATTATGTAATAGAATTACCAGCAGGCTTAGTTGATGGTAATGAAAAGTTTGAAGAAGCAGTAAGAAGAGAATTAAAGGAAGAAACAGGCTTAGATTTAATAGATATTGACATAGAAGGAACAAAAGATAAGACTTATGTTTCAGCAGGAATGACAGATGAATCAGTTGCATTAGTTAAATGCACATGTAAAGGAAATATATCAAGTGAAAATCTAGAAGAAGATGAGGATATAGAGGTAATAATGCTTACAAAAGAAGAAGCAAAAACGTTATTAAATTCAAATGAAAAAATAGACATAAAAGCATTATTAGCAATTCAAAACTTTATATTAAGCTAAGTTAAGTAATAGTTAATAGAGAAGAAGTAAGAAGTAATAGTGAAAAATTTTATATTTCACATTATACATTCTTAATTTAGAGCTGTCTGAGACAGCTCTTTTATTTTATTCTAATAAAATTTTTGAAAGGAGGAAAGATAATAATTATTAAAATGCATGAGGTGTAACAAATGAATAAAAGAAAGTATTTAGTTAATTTTGGAATGGATGAAGATATCGTTGAGGATATTAGAAAGGTGCTTGGATATATAAAAATTCATGGAACTTTTATAGGAGAAAATAATAATAAAATATATTATGAAAAATATAAGGTTAGAAATGAAAAGGGAAGGATAGTAATTTGTCATGGTTTTACAGAATGTATAGAAAAGTATATAGAAATAATATATTACTTTACAAGAGAAGGATACTCGACATTTATCATGGAGCATAGAGGCCATGGGAGATCAGGGTGCTTAGGTGTTGCTGATAATACTCAAATTAATATTGAAGATTTTAATTACTATATAAATGATTTAAAATTATTTATCGATAAAGAAGTATTAAAAAATAATAAAAAAAAATTATTTTTATTTGCCCATTCTATGGGAGGTACTATTGGAAGTATGTTTCTTGAAAAATACCCTGATTATTTTAGCAAAGCTATATTATCTTCACCAATGTTTCAAATAGCAATAGGGAATGTGCCTAAGTTTTTAGCCATAACTCTAGCTAAATTTGAGGTAGCTATGGGGAAAGGTGATGAGTTTATACTTGGGAATATGCCTTATGATAGTACATATAATTTTTTTCTAGCATCTACTTCAAATGAAAATAGGTATGAATATTATTATAGAGAAATAGTTGGGAATAGAAAGCTACAAAGAGGTGGAGGGTCGTATAGATGGTTATATGAATCTTTAAAAGCAACTAATTACATATTAAAAAAGAAACATATAAATAATATTAAAGCAGAAATTATCTTATTTCAGAGTGGGAGAGATGATTTGGTTGGAGCTAGAGGAATAAGGGAATTTGCAAAAAAATGTGATAAATCAAAAGTTATTAAATTCGATAAAGCTAAGCATGAAATATATTTAGAGAATAATGATATATTGGAAGACTATTTAGATATAATATTTGAATTTTTAGAAAATAAAGGTTAGGTGGATTTTTTATTAACAATATTGATATGAAAAAAGTATAATAATATAGATGTTAAAGGGAGGGGTAAAATTGGAAGAAATACTAAAGCTTAAAAATAAATCAGGTAATGTAGTTAATGTTAGGTATAAAGTCTTAGATTTAAGTTATATTGATGAAATAATTCAGCTGCAAGAAAATATAATGAAGGGGCTAGAGGATAAACAATGGTATGCTCCAACTGAAAGAGAAGAGTTCATAAAGTGCATTAATAATGGCGGGAAAATAATCGGATATATAGATGAAAAAGATGATTTAATTGCTATGGCTGTCTATGTGAAAAAAGGATACGAAAAAGGAAATTATGGATATGACTTAGATTTAAAAGGTGAAGAATTACTTAAGGTTGCGCAGGTTGAAAGTACGGTTGTTAGAAGTGATTATAGAGGCAATGGACTCCAACTAATGTTATGTAAAAAAATAGAGGACATAGCTAAATATGATAGTGTGAAGTTATTAGCCTCCACCGCATCTCCTTATAATAAATATAGTGTTAATACATTTGAAAAATTAGGATATGAAATTAAAAAAGACAAAATTAAATATGGTGGTCTAAGAAGATATATTTTAGCAAAAGAGATATAGAGAGATACATGTGAATAATTTTTATAATTCTGAATGGAATTATCAATTAGTACATTCAGTATAGAAAGAGATAAATATTATATGATTGTGACTTAGAGTTTACGAGGTTACAAGAAATATAAAATTTATCTCTTTTTTGGTATAAATCAAAAAAATAAGAAGAAATGTAAAGCTAATCTCATGTAATCAGAAATATTTGTTAAATTTAGTGCTATGTAAATGAAAAAATAGTTGATTAATTCTTAGTAATTTAGTATGATATAATCAATTCAGAGTAATTTAATAAGGATTAATATAGATGAACAATATTAAAAATAAGGAGATGTATGAAAATGAATGATATTTTATTAGATATAAATGGTCTAAAAACTACTGTAGAAGGAAAAGAGATTTTAAAGGGACTTGATTTAAAGATTAAGAGAGGCGAAGTTCATGTAATAATGGGACCTAATGGTGCGGGAAAGTCAACTTTAGCAAACACATTAATGGCACATCCAAGATATGAAAGAATTTCTGGTGATATTTCGTTTGAAGGTGAAGATATAACAGAACTTAAGACTGATGAGAGGGCTAAAAAGGGATTATTCCTATCATTCCAAAGTCCAGAAGAAGTACCAGGAATAACAGTTGAAAACTTTATAAGAAGTGCAAAGATTGCAAAAGAAGGGCAATTAATTAAGTATTTAAAATTTGATAAAGATTTAAAGAATAATATGAAAGATTTAAAGATGGATCAAGAATATTCAAAGAGATATCTAAATGTAGGATTCTCAGGTGGAGAAAAGAAAAAGAATGAGATTCTACAAATGCTTATGCTAAATCCTAAATTAGCAATTTTAGATGAAACAGATTCAGGATTAGATGTAGATGCTATAAGAGTAGTTTCTCAAGGAATTAGTATGTTTACTAATGAAGAAAATGCTGTACTTATAATAACTCATAATAATAAGCTTCTTGAAAACTTAGAACCAGATTATGTTCATGTATTAATTAACGGAAAGATAGTAAAAACAGGAGATGCTAGTTTAGCAGATGAAATCCAAAGAAATGGATACGAAGCATTTAAAGTAGAAGCTGTATAAGACGGAGGTGAATTAAGGTGGAAAACAAGAAAAAAACTTACGTCGAAGATGTAGAAAGAGGAATCTACGACGTAAAAAATGAAGATAGATTCGATTTTAAAGCTGATAAGGGATTGACAAGAGAAATAGTAGAAACAATTTCTAAAGAGAAGAATGAACCAGAATGGATGAGGGAATTTAGATTAAAGGCTCTTGATGTATATAATAAAATTTCATTACCAACATGGGGACCATCATTAGATGAATTAGATATGGATAATATAGTAACCTATGTTAGACCAAAAACTAAGTTAAATGGCACATGGGAAGAGGTTCCAGAGGATATCAAAAAAACTTTTGACCTTTTAGGAATTCCAGAAGCTGAAAAAACTTCATTAGCTGGTGTAGGAGCACAATATGATTCAGAAGTTGTTTATCACAGCATTAAAGAAGATTTAGTTAAACAAGGTGTAGTTTACACTGATATGGAAACTGCAGTTAGAGAATATGAAGATATAGTTAAAAAATATTTCATGAAGTGTGTAGCCCCAAGTGATCATAAATTTGCAGCCCTTCATGGAGCGGTTTGGTCAGGTGGATCATTTGTTTATGTACCAAAGGGAGTACATGTTGATATACCACTACAATCATACTTTAGATTAAACTCACCAGGAGCAGGACAATTTGAACATACTCTAATTATAGTAGAAGAAGGAGCAAGTTTACACTTTATAGAAGGTTGTTCAGCACCTAAGTATAGCGTTACTAATTTACATGCAGGTTGTGTTGAATTATTTGTTAAAGAAGGAGCTAAATTAAGATATAGTACTATAGAAAACTGGTCAAAGAATATGCTTAATTTAAATACTAAGAGAGCAATAGTTGAAAAGAACGGAACAATAGAATGGGTATCAGGTTCATTTGGGTCAAGAATTTCTATGCTATACCCTATGAGTATCTTAAAAGGTGATGGAGCAAAGGCTGAATTTACCGGAGTATCATTTGCAGGAAAAGGTCAAAACTTAGATACTGGAGCTAAAATAATTCATGCTGCACCAAATACTTCATCAACAATTAATTCAAAATCTATTTCTAAAAATGGTGGAGAAGCAACTTATAGAGGAGTAGTAAAGGTAAATGCAAATGCTTATAATTCTAAGTCAGTAGTATCATGTGAATCATTGATGCTAGATAATAGATCTAAATCAGACACAATACCTGTAATAGAATTATTAAATGATGATGTTGAAATATCACATGAAGCTAAAATTGGTAAGATTAGTGATGATACAATATTCTACTTAATGAGTAGAGGAATCACTGAAGAAGAAGCTAAATCAATGATAGTAAGAGGATTCGTAGAACCTATATCAAAGGAATTACCATTAGAATACGCAGTAGAAATGAATAATTTAATTAAGCTTGAATTAGAAGGGAGCATAGGATAATGAATAGAAATATAAGTTTTAATAATATTAATAAGACTCCTGTAAGAACTAAAAGCTGGTTAAAGGTTAATGATGTAACATTAAAGGATTATGAGGCTCCTGAGATTAAGGAGTTCAATAATTATAAGGTAACTAGTAATGAACTAGATGGAGTTACAATTGAAGAGTTAAAAAAGGGAAAAGTATTTCCGTTAAATAAAAAGTTTATATATGGAGCATCAGAAGAATTAATAAATCAAGGAGAGCTTGATTTCAATAAGGGATTTCTTATAAATATAGGAAAGAGAGCAAAGCTTCAAGAACCAATATTTATAGAATTTAATATGGATAAAGAAAATGATGCTTTAGTAGATAATATTTTAATAGTTGCTGAAGAAGAATCAGAAGCAAAGATTATTATTAAATATAACTCAAAGGATGATTCTCACGGATATCATAATGGAGTATGCAAAATATTTAGTAAAAGTAATAGTAATATACAAGTAGTTAAAGTAAACTTATTGAATGATAATACTGTAAATATAGATTCAAACCTTTCAGATATAGATAGTTATGGAAATGTTGATTTCGTATTAGTAGATTTAGGTGGCAAGGTTAGTGTTACAAATTATCATGGGGACTTAATTGAAGATAGTTCAGAAAGTAATTTAAGCTCAATTTATCTTGGTGGAGATAAAAAGATAATTGATATGAACTATGTATCAACTCATAGAGGTATAAGAAGTAAATCTCAAATAACAGTAAAAGGTGCATTAAAGGGAGAAGCAAATAAAATATTTAGAGGAACTATAGACTTTAAAAGAGGTGCAACTAGAAGTGCAGGAGCTGAAGAAGAATATTGTATGTTATTATCAAAAAAAGCAAAATCAAAAGCACTTCCATTACTATTATGTGAAGAGGATGATGTATCTGGTGAACATGCAGCAGCATCAGGAAAAATAGATGAAAATAAGTTGTTTTATTTAATGAGTAGAGGGTTAGATTATAATGATGCAAGAAGAATAATTGTTGAAGGGGCATTTAATCCAATTATAGATAAGATAGCAGATGAGCAAACAAAAAATGAGATTTTAGCTGCAATAAAGGGATGTTTAGATAATGAATAATAAGGATTTTTTCAAAGATTTTCCAACACTAAATATAGAAAGAAATGGGAAAAGAATATCATATTTAGATAGTGCTGCTACAACACAAAAACCTAAAGTAGTAATAGAAGCTATTAAAAATTATTATGAGAAATCAAATGCAAATCCTCATAGAGGCGCTTATGAACTAAGCGTCCTTGCTACTGAGGCTTACGATGAAGCAAGAGAAAAAATAAAAAAATTTATAAATGCAGAATACTCAGAAGAAATTATTTTCACTAAAAATGCAACTGAAGCTTTTAACTTATTAGCTGTTTCATACGGAATGAGTTTTATAAATGAAGGAGATGAAATAGTAATTTCTATTGCTGAACATCATTCAAACTTAATTCCATGGCAACAAGTATCAAAGGCAAAAGGTGCGGTTTTAAAATATATGTATACTGATGAAAATGGAGAGCTTACAGAAGAAGAAGTCCATTCAAAGATAACAGATAAAACTAAGATAGTTAGTATAACACATGTATCTAATGCATTAGGAACTATAAATCCTGTAAAAGAAATAGCAGAATATGCACATTCTAAAGGAGCTATAGTAATAGTAGATGGGGCACAAAGTGTGCCACATATGAAAGTAGATGTAAGAGATATTGATGTGGATTTCTTAGTTATAGCAGGTCATAAACTTCTAGCACCAATGGGAATAGGAGTACTATATGGCAAAAAAAATCTATTAGAAAAGATGCCACCTGTATTATTTGGTGGAGATATGGTAGAATATGTATATGAGCAAGAAACTACCTTCAATGTTTTACCATATAAATTTGAAGCAGGAACTCAAAATGTAGAAGCTGCCGTAGGGCTATCAAAAGCAATAGATTATTTAAATGAAATAGGAATGAACAATATTGAAGAAATAGAGAAAAAGTTAATTTCCTATGCAATTGAAGAAATCAGTAAATTAGATTATGTGAAAATATATGGTCCTAAGGATATTAATAAAAGAGGTGGAGTTATATCCTTTGAAATCAAAGGAGTTCATCCACATGATGTAGCTTCAATATTTGATACAGTTGGAGTTTGTATAAGAGCAGGAAATCATTGTGCACAACCTCTTATGAGATATATGGGAATAAATGCAACATCTAGAGCAAGCGTATATTTCTATAATACTAAGGAAGATATTGATAGGTTAGTGGAAGCAATTAAAAAAACATATGATATGTTTTCAAAATGGAGGTAGAGTTTAATGGATTTAAATGAAATTTATACGACTCTTATAATGGAGCATAGTGCATCAAAGCACAATAGGAGAAAATTAGATAATGTGGATTTATCAGAGAGAGGACATAATCCAAGCTGTGGAGATGAAATTACTTTAGAAATAAAACTAAATGGAAACATCATAGAAGATTTAGCATTTACAGGTCAAGGTTGTGCTATATCTCAAGCATCAACATCAATGATGATAGATTTAATTAAAGGTAAAAGTAAAGATGAGGCTTTTAAATTAGTAGATACTTTCATTGGAATGATTAAAAGAGAAATTGATGATGAAGAAAAGTTAGAAGACTTAGAAGATGCAATTGTTCTGAAAAATATATCTAATATGCCAGCAAGAGTAAAATGTGCTGTTTTGGCATGGCATACGTTAAAAGAGGCCATGGATAAGGATGGTAAATAATGAATTGTTACAAAAAATCATTTTATTTTCTAAAATGATTTTTTTGTTTATATAGGGTATAAAAGACACTTATTGGGAGAAATATATAAATATTGACAAATAGACAATGATAATTTCTAATATTAAGAAAATTTAATAGAAATAAATATAAATATAAATTTGATATAGTAATATAGACTATGATAGAATGGATGTATTACATTTAAAAATAAGGAGAAATGAGTAAATGGAAGGAAGTCCCGGGAGTAGTTTTATTTTAATTTTAATTTTAGTTGTTATTAATGCATATTTTGCATCTGCTGAAATGGCAATAGTGTCATTAAACAAAACTAAGATAAATATTTTAGCTGAAGATGGAAATAAGAAAGCAAAATTATTAAAGAATGTTTTAAATGATCCAAATAAATTTTTATCAACAATACAAGTTGGTATAACTTTTGCAGGATTCTTTGCTTCTGCATCAGCTGCAACTTCAATATCAGCTGTTTTTGCAAATCTATTAAAGAATTTTAATATTCCATATGCTGAAAGTATTGCTTTAGTTTTAACAACAGTTGCTATCTCATATTTAACATTAGTTTTAGGAGAATTAGTTCCAAAAAGAATAGCGCTTCAAAATGCAGAAAAATTAGCCATGGCATCTATAAAACCTATAATTTTTATTTCTAAATTAACTAAGCCTTTTGTATGGTTTTTATCATTTTCAACTAACATTATTTTGAAAATATGTAGAGTTAATACTGAAGGAATTGAAGAACAAATCTCTAGAGAAGAGATTAGAAGTTTAATAGAAATAGGTGAAGAAAATGGTGCAATAAATCAATCAGAAAGAGAAATGATTGATGGAATTATAGAATTTGATGATACAACTGCTAAAGGAATAATGACACCTAGAACAGAGACATTTTTATTAAATGTTAATGATAATATCAGAGATTGCATTAAAGACATTTTAGATGAGAACTTTTCAAGAATACCTGTATATGAAGATGAAATAGATAATATTATAGGTATATTGCATATGAAAGACTTATTTGCAAGCATAGTTGAGAAGGGAATAGATAATGTTAAAATAAGGGATTTATTAATAGAGCCATGTTTCTTTATAGAAACTAAAAATATTGATGATGTATTCAAGGAACTTAAAGAGAAAAAAGCCTATATTGCAATTTTAATTGATGAATATGGTGGATTCTCAGGAATAGTTACTATGGAAGACATTATAGAAGAAGTAATGGGAGAAATCCTAGATGAGTATGATGACAATCTAGATATAGAAAAGATTGATGAGCATAATTATATAGTTAGTGGATTAATGACCTTGAATGATATTAATGATTATCTAGATATTGAATTAGAATCTGAAGTAGCAGAAACAATAGCAGGATTATTTATAGAAAAGCTTGGTGAAATACCTACGTCTACAAATAATTGTGAAGTTAAGATTAATAATCTGAAATTAAAATTATTAAAGTTAGATGACAAAAGAATTGATAAGATTCAAATAATAATGGATAATAATATCCAGCAAGAAGCAGTCTTTGATCAAGACAATTAATATAAATAAAAAATAATAAATAAGAAATATGTATAAACTCCTCTAAAATTATAACAATAATATAGAGGAGTGTTTTTATTATGGAAGAAAAAGTTTTAAAGGAATTAAATTCACAATTAGAAGGAGTAATAATGGGAGAAAATGAAATTATAAAACTTCTAGAAAAAGCAAAAGATTATAAAATAATAGAACTATTAGATAATACTTTGAGTATAGCAGAAAAAAATAAATTATCTATCACAGAAGAAATAAAGAGATTAGGTGGCAAGCCTACACATAATGAAGGTGCATGGGGAAAAATTGTAGAAGTATTTAATAGTATTAAGGAAATGACTATTGATACAGATAAGGAAATATTACAAAAGGCTATACAAGGAACAGAAATGGGCTTTAAAGCTATAATAGATTTCCTTATAAAAGAAGTTGATTTAAATAAAGATTTTCAAAAAGAACTAATAGATATATCAGATGAGTATAGCGATAATATTAAGAAGATGCAAGAATATCTAATAGAATTAAATTAATTTTTTTATAACAGATGAAAAGTATATTAAAAATAACCAAAACAACAAAGGAGTAGAGATAAATGAGTGAAAAAATTATGACATTTAGTGATGAAAATGGAAATAAGATAGAGTATGCGATATTAGAACAAAAGTTAATTAGTGGGAAAGAGTATGTGGCAATGGCACCTGTAAAGGATAAATCACATATAGAATTATATAAGATAAATTTTGATAAAAATTGGAATGAATCATTAAGTGAAGTAGATTCAGAAGCCGAAATAAAAATGTTTAAGCAAGTATCATCATTAAAATTCTAAAATACAAGCACAATTTAACTAATAACAAAAAGGAGCATCAAAAATTTGATGTTCCTTTTAAATTAATTCCAAATAGATTAAGGTTGTTCTTCAATTAATTTTCCAGACTTATCATAATACTTATAAGTATAAGAGTAATTATCTCCATTGGAAAATTGATTTATATCTATTATTTTAACAAACACATCTTCTGGAATATCAACAGAAACATAATTATTATTTATTCCTACATTAACTCTACTAAATTCTATGTTACTTCCATCACCATATACAATAAAGTATTGATTAATATTATTTATATGCATAGTTAGATAAAAATTTATTTCCTCTAAACTTCCACTCTGTAAATAATTAATTTTATAATCTCCCCATTTATTCTTACTAAATTCGGCAATCCCGCAGTTGAATTTATTCTTATAAATAACAACTAACTCTTCGTTAAGTTGAATTTTCTTGATAACAGATATGTTTTCAAAGTCACTTATATCATCATTTTGCAACTTAATTATACTTCTTTTAATATTATTCTCATTATTTCCATTTAGATAAAATTTATTATATGCACTTGCTACTATTATATTAAAAGTAATTAAAACAAAGGATATTATAACTACTATTTTAAATATCTTTTTTATATTAATTCTCATTAATTGCCCTCCTCTTTTATTTAGCTATCCACTCTAAAAAATGATTTCTTTGTTTTATAATATAATACAACTATTCGTTGGTTAATCAATAATATATTAACACTAAATGTTAATATATTCCAGAAAACTGTCTCATAAATAATTTATACAATTGCGAACATGTGAGGAATTATTTCCTTTAGTTACATGGATATAAATGTTATATGAGTGCGGCTTGGAGCTTGCGACGGAATATATAAAAAATAAAATTAGAATTTTATTTTGCAAAGTTATTTGTATAATTCTGAATGAAATGAAGAATTATTTCCTTTAGTTTAGAAGGAGATAGATAATGTATGAGGTTGACTTGGAGCTTGCGACGGAATATATATAAAAAAAATTAGAAGTTTAGATTACGAAGCAACTTTTTATAATTCCGAATGAAATGAGGAGTTATTACCTTTAGTTACATGGATATAAATGTTATATGAGTGCGACTTGGAGCCTGCGACGGAATATATAAAAAATAAAATTAGAATTTTATATTGCAAAGTAATTTGTATAATTCTGAATGAAATGAAGAATTATTTCCTTTAGTCTAGAAGGAGATAGATAATGTATGACGGCGACTTGGAGCGAATGCGACGGAGCAAGGAATATATTATCTATCTCCCATTTATATTCACAAATAAATTTGTATATGAATAAGATAAATTAAAATAAGTTTAGGAGAAAAATTTTAATGAATAGTTATAATTTAATTATGAGGCTACAAGCAAAAATGCAAGATCCAAGATTTGCAGAAAGATTTAATAGGATAGTATCAGAATTTAATAGTATTCCTGGAGTTCAACAAGAAGTAATGAGAATAGCTCAAATAGAAGATGAGAAAAAAAGAGAAAAAGCTATATCTAAACTTCCTGAAAGAGTTAAAATTCTAGTAAGAGAGGTTTATTCATTACTTAACGAGTAAAATAAAACTATATTACACATTAACAAAAGAAAAGTTGTTAGCATATATTGAGTATTATAACATTATACGAGGAGATAAAAAATATGGGAACAAATTGTAGATATGATGCTGAAAATTTCGATGAAATTTTAAGTAGACTTCAAAATGATGAATCTGAATCAATATCAAATACAAATTATGATGATTCAGATAATGAATTAAGAAACTTTAATTTTTCAGATAATGATTTAGGAAATTTTAATTTTTCAGACGATGAGTCAAGAAATTTTAATCTTACAGATGAGGAAATAAGAAATTTTAATTATTCAGATGATGATTCAAGGAACTTCAACTTTTCAAATGATGATTTAAGAAATTTAAATTTTTCAGACTGTGATTTGGATGGGCTAAATGTAGATGAATTAAGCTCTACTACTAATACTGGAAGAAGAGAAGATCTAGATGATATAGATTCTGAAAACTTGGGATTAGGAAGTAATAATAATTGTTCAAATGGAGTGCTTAATGCTAGAGAATGCTATGAAAGAGGATTTAGAGAAGGATTTAATAGAGGCTTAAATAGAGGAAGGCAACAAGGAAGAGAAGCTGGACTAAGAGAAGGATTCAGGTCTGGCTTAGAAAGAGGATTAAGTAGAGGAGAGCAATTAGCTAGAGCTAGTTTTCAAAGAGGATTAAGAAGCGGATTTGAAAGAGGATTTAGAGCTGGCTACCAAAGAGGATTTAGAAATGGATGTAATGCAGGTTTTGAAAGAGGAGCAAGGGTAGGATTTAATAATGGTTTTTCAAGAGGATATCAAAGAGCTTTAAGAGATGTGATAAGAGCTATTAATGATTTGGCTTGTAATAGAAATAGAACGGGTACAGTATAAGTATAAAAGAAAGCTTTAATTTATCTTGGATAAGTTATTAGTTATATGTAATATATAAGAGATTAAATATATAAGTGATATTTATAAAATTATTAAATGCTTTCGGACAATGTAAAATGAATAATGAAAAATGTAAAATTAAAAAATATATATCTTTTTAGTAATTCGTTTCGAATTACATCAATAATTCTACATTTTACATTCTATATTTTTAATTAAGGAGCTGCCTGGGCAGCTCCTAGTAATTTTGGTATAGTTATAGTTATTTTTTAGCATACTACATTTGAAATATTAGGGAAATAAGTGTAAAATTAATATATATAATATTAGTAGTTAGGAGGAGAATGAATGAATGATGTAATGATAGCATTTTTAATAACATTATTTGCAGGACTTGCTACAGGAATTGGAAGTTTAATTGCATTTTTAGCTAAAAGTACCAATAAGAAGTTTTTATCTGTTAGTTTAGGCTTTTCAGCAGGCGTTATGATATATGTTTCATTTGTAGAGATATTTTTTAAAGCGAAAGAATCTCTTATTTTAGCTAGGGGGGAAGTAGTTGGTAATTGGCTAACTGTTATTTCTTTCTTTGGAGGAATGCTATTAATAGCTATAATAGATAAATTTGTTCCAAGTGGCGAAAACCCTCATGAGGTTAGATCTATACCTTCAGAAGAGGACGAGGAAGAAAGAAATAAGAGAGGATTATTAAGAACAGGTGTATTCACAGCATTAGCCATAGGAATTCATAATTTCCCAGAAGGGTTAGCAACATTTGTATCAGCTTTAAGTGATATGAAAATAGCAATTCCAATAGCAGTTGCAATTGCGATACATAATATTCCGGAAGGGATATCTGTATCAGTACCTATCTATTTTGCTACAGGAGATAAAAAGAAAGCTTTTATGTATTCCTTTTTATCAGGAATGGCAGAACCTATTGGAGCTATAGTTGGATATTTATTATTAAGAAACTTCTTTAATGATTTATCATTTGGTATAATATTCGCAATGGTAGCAGGTATAATGGTATTTATATCTTTAGATGAATTATTACCAGCAGCAAAGGAATATGGTGAACATCATCTATCAATATACGGATTAATATTAGGTATGATAGTAATGTCACTAAGTTTATTATTATTTCTTTAAAGCAAAGGTTGTCTAGAATACATTTTAGACAACCTTTGTTGATGTGTAAATAATGTATAAATAATGAATAAATAATTAAATTTAAAAAAATAGTAAAAAATATATTTAAAATCAATTATAATAGTAGTGGGAAAATATATTAAAGTGAGGTACATGATGAAGGTAAATTGGAATAGTAAATATACAACCATAGCAGTATATTCATTTTTAGTTGCAGTTTCAGTAATTTTATTTTATTTAGCAATATCTCAAGTATCTATATTTACTGATAAGTTAGATTCGCTATTTGTAATATTGCAGCCATTTATAATTGGTTTTTCAATAGCATATATAATTAACTTTCTTTTAGATTTCTATGAAAATAAAGTTTTTAAAACTAAATACATAAAAAATTTAAAGCTTAAATCTACGAGAGGATTATCAATATTACTTTCATATATAACTGCATTCTTGATAATTAGTATGATAGTAAAATTTGTATTACCACAAGTTATTGACAGTATTGTTGGTTTAGTTAATGATATCCCGACGTATATTGCAAACACAACTGATTTTATAAATAAAATTATTAAGGAATTACATATTGATGAACAGTACTCAAAAGTCCTTATGGATAATATTAATAATTCTATTAATTCTATAATTAGAGTTATAACAAATTTACTTCCAGCATTAGGGGGCGCAGTAGCAAAAGTTGCATCTAGTATATGGAATGTAGTATTAGGTATTATAATATCAGTGTATTTATTAATTGATAAGAATAAATTATGTGCTCTAAGTAAAAAAATAACTTATGCAATTTTAAATGAAAATCATGCTAATAATTTAATTAAATTAGTTCATAGGAGCAACTATACATTTGGAAGATTTTTAGTTGGTAAAATTATTGATTCATTAATAATTGGAGTATTAACATTTATTATATTAACTATATTTAAGATGCCATATACTATTCTAGTATCAGTAATAGTAGGTATAACTAATATTATCCCATTCTTTGGGCCTTTTATAGGTGCAATACCATCATTTATTATAATTTTATTTGTATCACCTATTCAAGCATTATGGTTTTTACCAATAATATTCTTAATCCAACAATTAGATGGAAATTTCATTGGACCTAAGATATTAGGAGATACTATTGGGATATCTGCATTTTGGATTCTGTTCTCGATTTTAGTTGCAGGAAAGGTACTAGGATTAGTAGGAATGATTATTGGAGTTCCTTTATTTGCAATATTCTATTCTATAGTAAAAATATTCATAGAAGCTAGATTAGAGAAAAAAGGTCTTAAAACTGAAACTAAGGATTATATGAATTAATTAAAAATAGGATAGATATTTTAAAAATATCTATCCTATTCATTAATTTTACATTATTCATTTATCTATCATATAGTGCAATTAACTTGTATAATTGCGAATGAAATGAGAAATTATTTCCTTTAGTGTTGAAAGAGATAAATATTATATGACTGCGACTTGGAGTTTACGACGGAGCAAGGAATATGATATTTATCTCTTTTTTACCAGCTTCCAGATGAGCCGCCACCACCAGAAGAACCGCCTCCAAATCCACCAAAGCCTCCGCCGCCAGAAGAGCCTCCACCGAAGCCGCCATATCCTCCATGGCCACCTCTTCCTCCCCGTCTATTACCTCCAGTAAAGAAGAGGATTTTGAGAATTAAAAGAGTAATTCCTCCGCCATTAAATATTAGATCGATTAAAAATAAAACTCCTACTATTCCTATCATACTGAAATTAATAATATTATTATTTTCATAGTTAGTATCTGGAATAGTTATATTTAATGATTTATCTAATGAAACACCATATTCTTCTGCAATTAAGTCACTTAATGCACTATAACTATCAATTATACCTGTTCCATATTCTTCGGTTTTAAATTTTTCCTTAGCTAAAGATTCCATTACTCTATTGCTTAATGCATCTGGTATAGCACCTTCTAAGCCTCTTCCAACTTCCACTCTCCAGTTTCTATCATTTAGTGCAATTAATATTAATAAGCCATTATCTTTACCTTTTTGTCCTATTCCCCAAGTTCTAAAGAGATTTAAAGCATAATCTGAAATTTCTCTTCCATCAGTACTATCTATTATAACAGTTACTGCTTGAGCACCAGTTTTATCTTCTAACTCTTTACCTATAGAAATTATTTTCTCTTTTTCTTCTTCAGTTAATATTCCTACATAATCATTTACATACTTTAAATTAGTAGGAGAGGGATAGTTAGCTTCAGCTGAAACTATTAGTGAAAAACTAAATAATAATAAAAGAGAAGATAAGAAAAATACTTTATACTTTGATAATATTTTCATATCTAACTACTAAAATCAACTGATGGTACTTCACTAGCATTATCACTTGCTTTGTAAAGTGGTTTTTCTTCAAATCCGAAAATTGAAGATATTATATTTGTGGGAAATCTTCTCAATTTAGTATTATAATTAGTTGTTGCAGTATTATAATCTTGTCTTGCTACAGCTATTCTATTTTCAGTTCCTTCTAATTGAATACTTAAGTCTTTAAAATTTTGATTTGATTTTAAATCTGGGTATTGTTCAACAACTACTAATAACCTTGATAATGCGCTAGATAATTCACTATCTGCATTTGCTTGATCTGTAATATTAGTAGCTCCAGCCAACTTACTTCTTGCGTTAGCAATTTCAGTGAATATATCTTTTTCTTGAGTGGCATATCCCTTAACTGTGTTAACTAAGTTAGGAATTAAATCAGATCTTCTTTGAAGTTGTGTATCAATATCTGAAGATGCCTTATTAACTTGCTGTTCTAAGCCAACCAAACCATTATAACTAGATATTATAGGGAAAGCTATTATAGCAATAATTACAACTATAGTTATTAATATCTTCACTCCATTTTTCATAAAAAACACCCCTTTCTTTATATAAATAGTATATGAAGAAAAAGAAAGTCTTATTAAAAATTATTCTATTAATAACATATTTATTAATAGAATAGATGATCAATTGGTTAAAATAATAGAGGAAAAATGTTTAATAGGATGTATAATATTATTTATTAAATAATGATAGACATCTTATATTTATATGAATAAAATATACATATATAATATTCAATTTTTATATTGACAATGAAATATATAATGCTATAATAAAAACATAGTATTCCGATATGATTAATAACGATGACGAGGGAGAGTAATTAGTAATAATTATTATAGAGAGGGCTAGGTTGCTGAAATAGCCTATAATTATGTTAATGAAGTGCACCTTAGAGTTTAATTCCTGAATTAAGTATGGAGTTATGGGTTCTCCCATTATAGAGATTAGGTATTTTTTGTACCGAAGATGAGATGGATATTATATATCTAATCAGAGTGGAACCGTGGAAGTTAGACTTCTGCCTCTGTAATACAGGGCAGAAGTTTTTTTTATTCCTTAGGAATTTTTAATTTCTAGCATTTATAAAATTTAACAATCAAAAAATAGGAGGAAAAAACATGAATATCAATATTAGTTTTAATTTAATTTTGGCAGTAATACTGTCATTAGTGTCATTTTATGTTATTTATTTAGTGAAATCAAAGACTGGTAAGTTCTCATATGCAACTTTAACAGCTTTAACAATAGGATTAATTTTAGGAGCTATTTTCAAAGAAAATCTTTCTTATCTTGAAGTTGTAGGTAAGGGATATATATCATTAATCAAAATGATCGTTGTACCACTAGTTATGGTATCAATAATAACTAGTATAATTAGATTAAAGAATTTAGAAACTTTAAAGTCAATAGGACTTAAAACAATAGGAGTTCTACTTGGAACAACAGGAGTTGCTGCTATAATAGGTTTAATTATAGGAAGATTATTTAATTTAGGACAAGGTTTAAATTATGTTGGCGTAGAGGGATTTACACCAAAAGAAATACCTGCTTTTTCAAAAGTTATTTTAGACTTTTTACCAACTAATCCGGTTGCTTCAATAGTGAATAATCAAATTATACCAATAGTTATTTTTTCATTATTTGTAGCAATAGCATTAGTTATTGAAGATAATAAAAATCCTGAGAAGGTTAAGCCTTTTAAAGATTTCGTATTATCAGTATATGAATTAGTATTAAGTATTACTAGAATAATATTACAATTTATACCATATGGTGTATTTGCTTTAATAGCAACAGCAGCAGCTAAAAATGGTATGGATACTATAAAATCATTAATAGCAGTAGTTTTAGCAGTATATATAGCTTGTATATTACAAATAGTATTAGTGCATACTCCATTAGTAGCATTTGTGGCAAGAAAGAATCCATTTAAATTCTTTAAAGATATATTCCCTGCTCAAGTAGTTGCATTTACAAGTCAAAGTAGTTATGGAACATTGCCAGTTACTATTAAGAGTTTAGTAGAAAATGCTAAAGTTTCTGATAATGTAGCAAGCTTTGTAGCACCACTTGGATCAACAATAGGAATGAATGCTTGTGGTGGTTTATATCCAGCTATAGTTGCTGTATTTGTAGCAAATGTATTTAATGTAGATATGACTATGTATCATTACTTCTTAATAGTACTTACTACTATAGTTTCATCAATTGGTATAGCAGGGGTTCCAGGAGCAGCTACTATGTCAACAACGGTTGTATTATCAACTGCTGGATTACCAGTAGAAGGTATGGCTATGGTAATTGCAGTAGATGCTATTATAGATATGATGAGAACATTAACTAATGTAACTGGAACAGCAGTAACAGCATTAGTAGTTGACGAAACAGAAAAAAGAAAGACTAGAAATAGTGTCCTAGAGCAGTAATAGAATTATAAACGTAAAATAAAGCCTATGTAATAGACAAGCATTTTAGTAAGTCTATTACATAGGTTTTTTTAATAAGAGTAAAAATATTTAACTTAGTACATGGAAATTACTCATTTAACTTTAGTGCAATAATATTCCTTAGAATATCACAAATGGAAAAAAATTCTTTTGATTTGGAAGGTTTTTATGTATAATTAATTAAAATATAATAAGGAGAAAGTATTTAATGAAATATATATTAATCCATGGACTTGGACAAAAATTCTCAAGTTGGAACGAAACAATATCATATATGGTAAATAAACAAAATGCTATTTGTCCTGATTTATCTTCATATATTAATGATGAAAATAAAACATATTTAAGTTTATATAATAAATTTTCTAAGTATTGTGATAGTAACTTAGAACCATTAAATCTATGTGGGCTTTCATTGGGGGCAGTTCTTGCGTTAAATTATGCTATAGATAATCCTACAAAAGTTCAATCATTAGTACTAATAGCAGGTCAATATAGAATGTCTAAAGTATTGCTTAGATTACAAAATATAGTATTTAGATTTATTCCTGAAAAGTCTTTTGAAAGTATAGGAATGGATAGAAAAGGTTTTATAGAGTTGACAAATTCTATGATGAACTTAAATTTTAACCAAGAGTTAAAAAAAGTTTCTTGTCCTGTGTTATTGATATGTGGAGAAAAAGACATAGTAAATATAAAGGCTACAAAAAAATTAGCAGAAATTATGCCAGAATCAGAAATGTTTTTTGTGAAAAATGCTAAACATGAAGTAAACATTGATAATCCAAAAGAATTAGCTGAAATTATTAATGATTTTTATAGTAGGAGATTACCAATAGAAATGGATCTGTTATAGGAACCATATATAATCAAGCTACAGAAGAAATCTATATAGAACTGTCCAAGGATAGTATTAAAGGGAATTGGAAATTTGATTTCTCAGTAGTAGAATAAATAAAAAAAGAGGAATTTATAAAAAGATTACCTTATAAATAACTTTTTATAAATTCCTTCCTTCATTATAGAATTAGATAAATATCATATGAGAGCGACTTGGAGCGTATGCGAGGTCGCAGCGAATATGATATTTATCTAGTTTTTATTTTAATAATTTAACTATTTCTTCTAACTTCTTACCACCAAAGTAAACTTTCTCGTCATTTACTATTATTGCTGGTACGCTCATTATCTTATGCTTATTTTTTAATTCAGGGAAGTTAGATAAGTCTAACATTTCAGTTTCAACATTAGGGTTTTCTATTGCAATTCTTTGTGCAGCCATAACTACATCAGGACATACGTGGCAAGAAAGTGATACACCAACTTTTATATTAAGTTTCTTATCTATAGATTTAATTTCATCTAATAGGTTAGCACTAATTTCTTGACCAGGGCCTGCTATATTATACATAGCTATAATGAATGAGTTTAATTCATGGCCACCAGGAACTCCGTGGAATTTAACACCAGAGTATTCACCATCTTTATTTAAGATAGCAACTATAGGGAATTTATTTGCATGAACCTTATCTTCCATTTCTGGATTTTCACCTTTTTTGTAGATAAGTGCTTCAACTTTATCGCCTAAATCAGCTATATCTAAAACTAAGTCTCTTAATTCTATAGATTTAGCATTACTTTCATCTACAATAGAAACTAGAGATATTTTATTTTCAAATCTAGCTAAAATTCCTTGTATTTGACCTCTTAAAGCATCATTTAATAGAGAACTCTTACCAGATTTCATAGCAGAAGATGCAGCAACTTCTTGTTTAGTTTCTACTTTATCTTCTTCAATATATTCATCAACTATTCCAAGTCTTTCTTTTTCTGAAGTTACATATCTTTCAGCATCAGTTGCAGCAATAGCACCATCAGCAACTGCAGTAACAACTTGTCTTAACATCTTAGGTCTTAGATCACCAGCGGCATAAACACCTTTAACATTAGTTTCCATGTTTTCGTTAGTTAATATATAACCCCATCTATCCATATCTACTTTGCCTTTAAATACATCTGTTTGTGGTTGATATCCAACAAAGACAAAGATACCAAATGTTCCATCTTCCGTTGGAGGATAGTATTCAGAAGTTTCATTAGTTACATTATTAATTAATTTCACTGATCTCAATAAATCATCGCCAACAGCTTCAACAACTTCAGTATTAAATCTTATTTCTATATTTTTATTAGCTTTAACTTTATCACCAATAGATTTAGCACAAGTGAATTCAGGCTCTCTAGCAATTATTATTACTTTCTTAGCAAATCTTGTTAGATATATAGCTTCTTCAGCAGCTGCAAAACCTGCACCGATTACTAAAACCTCTAAACCTTTAAAGAATTCACCATCACAAGTGGAGCAGTATGCAACACCTCTACCACCATATTCAATTTCTCCTGGGAAACCTAATTTTCTTGGTGATGCTCCTGTAGCTATAATTACAGCTCTTCCTTTAATATCACCAGTATTTGTTTTTATGCTCTTAATTTCACCATCAAAATCTACATCGATAACATCAGCAGTTTGGAACTTAACACCAAAATTTTCTGCTTGAAGTCGCATTTGTGAAGTTAGTTCGGAACCACTTATTTTTACTATACCAGGATAGTTTACAACTTCAGCAGTTGTACTAATTTGGCCACCTGTATGTTCTTTTTCAATAATTAATGTTCTAAGTTTTGCTCTACCAGAATATAAACCTGCAGATAAACCAGCTGGACCACCGCCAATTATAATTAAATCATAAATATTATTGCTCATATAAGCCTCCTTTATAAAATGAAAGTATTTAATCTATATCTCTATTATTACTTAATAATTATTATCAATTAGTCTGTTAAAAAAATAGCGAGTTTCCTCGCTAAATCTTATAATGGAGGAGAAAAAATCTCCTCTATGTTATTTCAATATATTAGAGCTTACCAACTAGGTCTAAGCTTGGTACTAAAGTTTCATCTCCAGGAGTCCAGTTAGCTGGGCAAACTTCGTCGCCATGTTCTCTTACGAATTGAGCAGCTTGAACTTTTCTTAATAATTCTTCTGCATTTCTACCAATTCCGTTTTGGTGAACTTCATAAGCTTGAATTACACCATCTGGATCAACTATAAATGTTCCTCTTAAAGCCATACCTTCTTCTTCTATAAGAACTTCAAAGAATCTTGCTAATTTACCAGTTGGGTCTGCAAGCATTGGATACTTAATCTTTCCAATTGTTTCAGTTGTATCAGCCCATGCTTTATGAACGAAATGAGAATCTTCAGATACTGAATATATTTCTGCTCCTATTTCTGTAAAGCTATCATAATGATCAGCTAAATCTCCTAATTCAGTTGGGCAAACAAATGTGAAGTCTGCTGGATAGAAGAAGAATATTCCCCACTTTCCTAATACATCCTCATTTGTTACTTCTACAAACTTTCCGTTGTGGTAAGCTTGAACCTTAAATTCTTCAAGTTTTCTTCCTATTAATGCCATATATTTTTCCTCCCTTAAGTAATTTTCTTTATGTATTAATAATAATTATTAATTAATAATTTGTCAATACAATTTCATAAATTATTAAATTGTTCAAAATTTTTTTAAATTAAAGAAAAATGAAAAGAAAATGTGGAAAACAGATACATATAAAAATTAAATAAATATTAAGACGATTAATATAGGTTGTATATAAGATATTTTTAGTATAAAATATATTTAAAAAGTAGATTTTATAGGGAGGATATATAATTGAATAAGGGTGGAATAAGATTATATTATAAGAATCAAGAAGAGCTAAGTTATGCATTAAGAAACTATATAGATGATTATTTTGAAGGTAATATTGAAGATGAGGCATTAGAAGATAAAATCTATATGGTTATACAAGCTAATAAGAACAAATTTTATAAAGACAATGAAATAGCTAAAAAACCTAAGCAAATACTTGGTAAAACAAGATTAAATGTACTAGAGCAAATTTTAGGCAAAAAACATGAATAGTAGCTTAACATTATTTATATTGAGTTCTATTAATGTTATTTAAAGGTTTAAAATTGTAATATACTAGATTAAAATAAATAACTAAAATAAGGAAGAGTACAACCTCTTCCTTATTTTAGTTATTTATTTCTAAATTACTTACTGAAAATCCAAAAAATTCAGGGATTAAGTTTTTAGAAGAATCACTCATTAAACTAAAATAATAAGAGTACTCATTTTGAGTGCTACTTAAATAAGTTTTAAAGTATTCCTTGGATATATCAAGCTCTTCAAGCATCTTATAACATTCACTTAAAATAAAATATAATTCTCTTATTAAATTATATTTAATAGAGAAACTTTCTCCTATTAAAATAGCTTTATTATATTTTTTCATCTCATAATAGGATTTAACTAATAAAAATGTTATATAGCTATTTATATGATAATAGTCATTATTTGAATTAAGGGACTTAAGATAATAATTTGATGCCATAGAATATTTCTTTAAAAGATAGTATTCATTTGCAAT